>CAYRLP010000287.1:0-4663 GCA_964424935.1 uncultured Bacteroides sp. | reverse complement strand
CCTCTATATGGTCCGGGTTCATGAGCATTTCATCCATTCTTGCCAGCTCATCCTCTATCGTTTCGATCTCATGTTCCAGCGACTTGATCCGGCTTGAGATCTTCCGGATTTTCTTCTCCTCTTCCCTTTTCTTTTCGTACTGCTCCTTATTGGAAAGCTTAACAGTTTCCTGCTCATTCTCCACCCGGTCCTTCTCCTTTTCAGCCGGAACAGGGTCCGGTTTGAATGCTGCATCCTTCCGCTCTATATCCCTGAGCGAAGCAAGTTTCCTTCGCCGCAGAAAATCATAGATGCCGCCCAGGTGCTCCTTCACTTTCCGGTTCCGGAATTCATAGACCTTGTCAACCAATCCGTCCAGGAATGCCCTGTCGTGAGATACTACAATAAGTGTACCATCAAATGCCAGCAACGCATTTTTCAGAATATCTTTTGAACGCATGTCCAGATGATTGGTAGGCTCGTCTAGAATCAGCAGGTTGAAGGGTTGTAAAAGCATCCTGGCCAGGGCCAGCCTGGAACGTTCACCACCGGACAGGACCTTCACCTTTTTATCCACATCCTCTCCGCTGAACAAAAAAGCACCCAGAATGTCCCGGATCTTTGTCCGGATCTCCCCTACTGCTGCATTATCGACCGTTTCCAGAACCGTAAGGTTGCCGTCCATGATCTCATCCTGGTTCTGCGCAAAATACCCCAGTTCCACATTGTGGCCAATTTTAAGATTCCCGTCAAATTCAAGTTCACCAACAATGATCCTGGAAAGGGTGGTTTTCCCTTCCCCGTTCCTCCCCACAAATGCCACCTTTTCGCCCCGTTCAATGACCATATCCACACCGTCCAGGACCCTGTTCTCTCCGAACCGCTTTCCTAATCCGGCGGCCTCCACCACAATGGTGCCGGATCTTTTTGAGGGAGGAAATTTCAGGTTCATTCCACGATCATCCTCCTTCTCTATCTCGATCCGGTCCAGCTTTTCCAGCTGCTTGATACGCGACTGCACCTGAACCGCCTTGGTGGCCTTATACCTGAACCGGTTGATAAACTCTTCGGTATCCTGGATCATCTTCTGCTGGTTCTCATAGGAGGCTTGCTGGACAGCGATCCGCTCCTCCTTCAGGGTGATGTACTTGGAGTAGGCAACTTTATAGTCGTAGATATTTCCCAGGGAAAGATCAATGGTCCGGTTGGTCACCTGATCCAGAAATGCACGGTCGTGGGATATGAGCAGGACTCCACCCGGGTAATTCCCGAGGAAATCTTCCAGCCACTGTATGGATTCAATATCCAGGTGGTTGGTGGGCTCATCCAGCAGGATGTAATCCGGCCTTCGCAGGAGTATCTTCGCCAGTTCCACCCGCATTCGCCATCCACCGCTGAATTCATGCACCGGTCTGTCCATATCGCTGCTTCTGAACCCGAGGCCCCTTAATGTCTGCTCCACGTCCGCGTGAATGGTATGTCCGCCCTCCATCTCAAACCGTTCATTGGCATTGGCAAGCTCCTGGATCAGATCCAGGTAGGCTTTTGATTCGAAATCGCTCCGCTCAGCCAGTTCCGCCGTAATGGATTCAATCCTTTTCTTCAGTACAATAATCGGTGCAAAGGCATCCAGTGCCTCCCGGTAAAGCGTTTTGCCCTTCTGATGCTTCATTTGCTGCGGCAGGTACCCGACCTGAGTTCCTGCACTTCGGACCACTTTTCCTTCATCCGGTTGCTGCCTGCCGTCGATCAGGTTCAGTATGGTTGTTTTGCCCGCACCGTTCCGCCCGATCAGGCCGATGCGGTCACCCGGATTCACCTGAAAGCTCACCCGGTCGAGTAGCACAAATGCGCCGAATCGTATGGTTACGTTGTCAATGGAGATCATTCTGCCGGCAAAATTAGAACAATTCAGTGAGTCGGTTGTATATTTAATCTGTACAAACTCTTAACGAATTAAAAGTTTGAACATTTCATGAACTCATTTTTTAAACCAATTAACGGATGAAACCCATGTATACTGGAATCTTTATCGGAGTTGTTTCCGGCCTGGTTATCGGATTGCTTGTGGCCTATTTAATTTTCCCGTCACTGATGTTCCGGGAGAACAAACAAAGCACGGATTTCGATGAAATGGTGTCAAAACTAGAACAGGCCATTGAAGCCAAAGGCTGGAAAACCCCTGCAATACACGACCTGCAGGCTACCATGAAAAATTTCGGGCACGATGTGAGAAAGGTGAAGGTTCTGGAGATCTGTAATCCCGACCTGGCCTACCAGGTCCTGAATCACAGCAAGGAACGGATTGTATCCAGCATGATGCCATGCAGAATCGCCATCTACGAAAAGGAAGATGGTTCCGTATGGATCTCCAGGATGAATTCGGGCTTCCTGTCCAAACCCATGTCGCCGGTCATCCGGAAGACCATGTCGGCTGCTTCGGCAGATGTGGAAGAGATCATTACCAAGGCAATGCAGGACTAGGGTCCTGAACCCAATTCAAGGATAGTGGGAAGAAAAAAGACATTACCCCTTCTGGAGAAGGTACGCATTGAGGACATCGGTGCCGAAGGAAAATCGCTGGCCCGGGTTGATAATATTGTGGTATTCGTAAAACAGGCCGTCCCCGGGGATGTGGTGGATCTGCAGGTAACCCGGAAGAAGGGCAGGTTCATGGAGGCCCGCGCAGTGAAGTACCATAGCTTTTCGGATCAGAGAACGGAGCCTTTCTGTGAGCACTTTGGAATCTGCGGAGGGTGCAAATGGCAGCACCTGCCCTACGAAAGGCAGCTGTACTACAAACAGAAGCAGGTCGTGGATGCCTTCCGGCATATTGCCGGGGTGGAGATCCCCGAAACCATGCCCATCCTTGCCTCGGATCCCACCACACAATACAGGAACAAGCTGGAATATACCTTTTCAAACCACCGGTGGCTGCTGGATCATGAGGCGGGTCAGGAAGCGCCCCTGGAGCACACCAACGCAGTGGGTCTTCATGTCCCCGGTCGTTTTGACAAAGTGGTGGATATACAGACCTGCTATCTGCAGGAAGAACCCACCAACCGGATCCGGAACTTCATCCGGGAGATCGCGCTGCAGAAAGGACTTTCTTTTTATGATCACCGGAGCAATGAGGGATTGCTCCGCAACCTGATCATCCGGATCTCAACCCTGGGAGAGGTCATGGCCATCCTTTCGGTTCAGTTCGACGTTCCCGAGCTGTATGAGATTCTGGACGCCATCAAGGAGCGGTTCTCCGACCTGACCAGCCTGATGTACGTGATCAATCCGAAAAAGAACGAAACTCTGTACGACCAGGAAATCATCACCTGGTATGGAAGGGATCACATATACGAGCAGCTGGAGGAGCTTAAATTCAAGATCGGACCCAAATCATTTTTCCAGACCAACACCTACCAGGCGCTGCGTTTATACCAGGTAGCCAGGGAGTTTGCCGGGCTTCAGGGAGATGAAGTCCTTTACGATCTGTATACCGGTACCGGGACCATCGCCAATTTCATGGCAGAAAGGGCCAGGCTGGTGGTTGGAATCGAATCGGTTCCCGAAGCCATTGAAGATGCCCGGATAAACTCGGAATTAAACGGGATTGGGAATACACGGTTTTTTGCCGGGGATATGAAGGAGCTCTTCAGCGAACACTTTGTGTCGGAGCATGGCAGGCCCGATGTGATTATCACCGATCCCCCCCGGGCAGGCATGCACGCCAGGGTGGTTGACCAGATCCTTAAGATCGCACCGCGGCGCATTGTCTATGTTTCCTGCAATCCGGCCACCCAGGCCAGGGACATGGAGCTCCTGGGAGATTCTTACCTGGTGAAAAGAATCCAGCCCGTGGATATGTTCCCGCATACCCACCACGTGGAAAATGTGGCGCTTCTGGAGGCTGTTTAGCTTCTGGAGGCTGTTTAGCTCCTGTCGGTACCCACGGGCAGTTTTTCCATGGGCCACTGTTTGCGGAAATCCGACCAGTATTCACGGATGGTACCCCTGATATCCCTTCGCAGAACCAGCAGTCCAAAGAGGTTGGGGATGGTCATGATCGCAATGGTGATGTAGGACAGGTTCCAGACAATGGTCGTATCGGTAAAGGAGGCCATGAAAAAGCCAGCCACATAGATCAGCCTGTATATGATCACATACCGGGTCCCAAAAAGATAGGTAACCGCCCTTCCTCCATAGTAGGACCAGGAAATGGCAGTGGAGAACGCAAAGAGCAGCAACCCGATGGAAACGATGTACTGTCCCCAGTCGCCCAGGATACTGTGTTTAAATGCTTCTGTCGTTAAAGCGGCACTGTGTATCAGGGAACGGCCCGTGAAATAGATCGCTTCATCTTCGCCCTGGGCATCATTGAACTGTACTACTCCGTCCTGGACCGGAATGGTCCCTGTGAATTTCTCCCCTCCCTGAGTCACCACTACATCCTCAGCGAAAGATTCTGCATGTATGATGGTTATCCCATCCGTAACAACGGTGCCATCTTCTATCTGGAGGTTGCCTGTAAACAGGGCCAGGGTGGTATCATTACTGAATGCTTTTGAGAACAGTCTACGGTCGTGTTCATTGCTTTCCAGATAGGTTCCGTCTACAATCTCCAGATCAGCCTGCTGAAACCGGTTCTCGATTTTTTTGTTCCAGACTCCCGAAGAGAGCAATACCAGAC
>CAYRLP010000286.1:0-4677 GCA_964424935.1 uncultured Bacteroides sp. | reverse complement strand
CAGCTATACCACGGAGGCGGCCTTTGATGCCACATCCGAGGCTATATTGGCCTCACTGGATGAAGATCTGACCCCCGAACAGTTCTTTTTCCGTATTGCTCCACTGGTGGAATCAATCAGGTGCAGCCATACGGGAATCCGTTTGCCTGCAGAATACAGGCTGGCACTTCAGCAACAGGACCAGTACTTTCCACTGGCACTTTATCTCAGCGGGCCGCATGTGTACTGCCTCACTGTCCCCGATATCCCTGATACGGATTTGACACCCGGAGCGGAAATTCTGACCATCAATCACAGGCCCGTTGACCTGATTATCCGGGATCTACTGGCCATCATACCCTCCGAGGGGAAATGCATGACCACCAAGTATCAGGAGCTGAACCGGAACTTTCCATCTTATTATCACATGATGGACCCTGCGGAAACGTTTTACGTAGAATTCACCTCTTCTGCAGGGAAGGGAAGTATCCAGCTGGACGCAAGTCCTTACGCCCGGGTTCAGCCAACGGAAACCCTACAGCAACCTGGCCGGCCTTACAGTTTCAGCCTGGAGGAGGATCCCGATCTGGGTATACTGACTGTTTCCTCTTTTGGCATCCCCGATCTGGATTCTTATTTCTCCTTTCTTGATTCCGCCTTTCAGCAGATGCACCAATCCGGGACTCCCAACCTGCTCCTGGATCTGCGTGATAATCAGGGGGGACATCCTATTTTTGCCGCACAGCTTTTTTCCTACCTGACAGATCATGAATTCACATATTTTCAACGAAATGAAGATGTCCGGGAGTTTGAGCCCTTGTATGGTATCATGGAACCCAATATCCTGCACTTTTCAGGCTCCCTCTATGTGCTGGTGAACGGGAACTGCCTCTCCACCACGGGGCATCTGATCTCCCTGTTAAAATACCACACCGCGGCTCTGTTTATCGGTGAAGAACCCGGCAGTACCTATACCTGCAATGACCACAGCATCCAGTTTATGCTTCCCCATTCCGGGATAGAGGTGAATATTCCACGCACCACGTTTATAACTGATGTCCCGGAATCTCTTGAAAAGCAGCCCTTTCACCCGGACTATGAAGTTCAGATTTCCATTGATGACTTGCTCAACGGAAGGGACTGCTACACCTCCCTTGTATTGAGGCTACTAGAAGAGCAGAAGTCCCGTCCCTGAAAAATCACCTGTATCGTTCAGAATCTCTTGCGCGGATAGATCATCCATTGCAGTGTGATTTGTATATTTAGGATAATAATTCCCTGGCTTGAACAGAATCCTGATATACGCTCTGGGTTTCCTCTTCCTGGTTTCCTCCCTCCGCGCACAGGATTCCGTCAGATACGAAGGGCAACAGGTAACCGGACCACCTCTGCTTTCACTGGAATCCTCCAACTCCCTGCAGCTTTCAGGAATTTGCGGGAAGCCGCTTCATGATTCCATTGAAGTAATGGTAAAGGATGGCATTGGCCGACCGGTACCCGGGATCCCGGTAAATTTCCGGATCATTGCCCCAACCGGCGAAGAAGAAAATAACTTGCTCAAGCCATTACTTGTATCAACGGATTCCGTCGGGCTCGCCCGTACCCAGCTTACGCCGGGGAGTAAGCCGGGCAACTACCTGGTATCTGCACGCATCAAGGAGGGATTTCCTGATAATGAAGTGATTATTACGGTAAAAGCCAGCCGGAGGAACTGGGTCTGGTTCTTGCTGATCAGCCTTTTCGGCGGCCTTGGATTGTTCCTTTTCGGAATGCATGCCATGAGTGAGGGGATGCAAAAGTCTGCGGGGGAACGCCTGCGCTCCATCCTTGAAAATGTGACCAGGAACAGAATCGTAGGTGCGGGAGTGGGAACCTTTGTAACCACGGTCATCCAGAGCAGCAGTGCCACCTCGGTAATGCTGGTCAGTTTTGTAAATGCCGGCTTGCTCCAGTTCAGGCAAACGATCCCCGTACTACTGGGTGCGGCCATCGGAACCACCATCACGGCGCAGCTGATCGCTTTCAAGATCACGGAATACAGTCTTCTGATGGTAGCCGTAGGATTCTTTCTGCAGACCTTCTCCGGAAGGGAGAAGCTGAAATCGGTGGGCTATGCCCTGTTCGGTTTTGGCATTCTCTTTTTTGGACTGGAGATAATGTCGGATGCCATGGCTCCGTTGAGGGATTACCCACCATTTATCTCCCTTTTGCTCCGGCTGGAAAGTCCCCTTATTGGGATCCTGGTTGGAATGGCTTTCACCGCCCTGATCCAGTCCAGCAGCGCGTTTATCGGGATTATGATCGTTCTGGCCTCCCAGGGACTCCTCTCCCTGGATGCCTCCATCCCCCTGTTACTGGGTTCCAATATGGGCACTACGGTTACCGCTCTGCTGGCCAGTATGAAGTCGGATAGTGAAGCCAGAAAGGTGGCTTATGCATTTGTATTTATAAAATTCATAAGTGTATTGATTTTTGCGGGATGGACCTCACGACTGGGGGACCTGCTGGTGCGCTGGACACCTGAAGCCACCCTGCCAAGACTGATAGCCAATGCACATACCCTGATCAACGGAATGCTGATGCTGGTGATCTTGCCCGTGTCGCCCCAGGTGGCCCGATTGATGGATCTTATCGTAGGAAAGCCGAAACTGGCAGGAAAAAGGATGTTCCGGACTCTTTACCTGGACCAGGGAATGACCGCGACCCCCACCCTCGCATTAAATCTGGCCAAACAGGAAATCATCCGAGTCGGAATGATCGTAAGAAACATGTTTTCACAGATACTCATTCCCTTCCTGGAAAAAGATTCCTCCTCACTGGGTGAGATATAAATCCATGAGCAGGAGGTGAATTTTCTTTCCGACGCCATCAAAGCCTATTTCATGAAGATTAAGCGGGAATCCATGAGCAAGAAGCAGGTTCAGGAATCCTTCCTGCTCCTGTTTTCGCTGGATGAATTTGAAAAGATTGCGGACATCATATCCGATAACCTGGCAGAACGGGCCGAACGATGGTCCCTGAAAGAATGGTATTTCTCTGAAGAGGGGAAATCCGATCTCAGGCAATATCATGAAAAAATTGAGAAACAGCTTCAGCGTTCACTACTGGTCTTTGATGAAGCCAATCTTCTGACCGCTTCAAAAATGAAAGCCAAACACAAAGAGTACCGTTTGTTGTCCAGGGAACTCGAGAAACAGCACTACGGCCGAATTATGGAAGGCATGACCGAGTCCATTGAAAGCAGTAAAACCCACCTGGAGATCCTTGCGCTCTTCAGCAGCATAGACAGCCATGCCACCAACATTGCACGAACAGCTCTGGATTGGGACCAGAAGGTGAATTAGCCAGATCTGAATCAGGAATTTGTATATTTATTAAGAATACTGATAAAAACCGAAACCGATGAAACTTAAGATTTTCGTATTCGCCCTCCTTTTACTGGGCTCCCTTTGTATTCCCCTGACCGCTCAGGATTCCGGAAACCCCAAGCTGCCCTATCACTGGGGTGAGCTCACTGCGCCTGATTTTGTAAAAGCCCTGGAGCTCTCGGGAGGCATTTGCCTCCTTCCGGCAGGGATTATAGAAAAACACGGGCCCCACCTGCCGCTTTCAACCGATATGATCCTTGCCCGGGAGATTGCTTCCAGAGCAGCTGAATTGGAATATGCCCTGGTATACCCGGAGTTTTATTTCGGACAAATCTATGAAGCCAGACATCAACCGGGCACCGTTGCTTACAGTCCAGAACTGGTGTGGATGATGCTGGAAGAGACCTGTGAGGAAATGGCGCGGAACGGGATTAAGAAAATCGTGATTGTCAACGGACATGGAGGCAACACCAACCTGTTCTCCTATTTCTGCCAGGCCCAGCTGGCAAAACAAAAGGATTACCTGGTGGTCCTTTTCCGGCCCGACGATAATGCCGTGGATAAAGCCACGGACGAATTGCGCACCACGGACTATGGAGGACATGCCGACGAGGTGGAGACCTCCATGGTCTATTCCGTACGCCCGGAACTGGTGCATGCCGACCGTGGAACTTCCCAGTCCGGAAGGGATCAGCAAAGGCTGGCCATTCCCTTCGGATATACCGGTATCTGGTGGTACGCCAGTTATCCGAATCATTATGCCGGGGATGGCTCAAATCCCAATCCGACCATCGGGGAAATGAATTTTAAAAGCCGTGCTGACCAGCTGGCTGAACTGATCCGGTATCTGAAACAGAATAATACAGCCACCGAATTGCAGGAGCAATTTTACAGGCAAGCGGAAGATCCGGATAAGACCGGGCAGTAAGTATCAGGCCGTTATTTCCTGCAGGATCTCTACGGCCCTTTTGACACAGGGGGCGCAGATATTCTCCATGATCTTTTCTTCCTTAAATTGCTCTGCGCCCTCCGGGGTATTCAGGTCACAACCGATTAATTCCCTGCATTTGGTAGTCTTGAAGCTGGATACAAACCGGGTTGTCAGATCTTTCACACTGCCGTAGGCAGCTGTCTTCAATTCCTCATTGTTATTTACCGTCTCCCCTTTCAGCATACCCAGTACCATGATGGCCCCGGTGACGGCCCCACAGGTTTCCTGTGTTTTTCCCATACCTCCGCCGAATCCTGCAGCTAACTTCTGAGCCAGTTCTTTGCTGAATTTTAGCTCATCGGCATAGGAAAGCAATACTGCTTGTGCACAGTTGTATCC
>CAYRLP010000285.1:0-4692 GCA_964424935.1 uncultured Bacteroides sp. | reverse complement strand
ATTGAAGCTTGGGGACGCAGTCAGGATTACGCCCCTTGCCATTGGAGAGGACTTTGAAGGGAGGTTCAGCGAGATTAATCCACGGGTATCCACCGGCGGCATGGTGCAGATCAGAGCCAGGGTGTCGAACCGGTCCGGAAAACTGATCGACAGAATGAAGTGCAGGATTGCGGTGGAAAAGATCATCCCGGACCAGCTGGTCATCCCCAAATCGGCCCTGGTGATGCGGGATAACCGCAAAGTGATGTTTTACTATGAAGATGGTCTGGCTTACTGGCAGTACATCGCAACTCCCTATGAAAACAGCAGCAGTTATACCATAACTGCAGAAAACGGGGACACGCTCCCGGAGGGCAAGGAGGTGATAATCTCTGGCAATATGAATCTGGCACACGAGAGCAAAGTGGAGAAATCGGAGGAGTAGACTCTTATGGTAGATTTCCTCATCAAAAGACCTGTGTCAGTCACCATGACTGTGCTGGCATTTGTGATCCTCGGGGCAGTGGTTTCAGTCCGCCTGCCCGTATCCATGATGCCCCCCGTGGATATTCCGGAGATTGTGGTAAAGGCTGAGTATCCCAATTACACAGCAGTGGAGATGGAGAAGAACATCACCCGTATGCTCATCCTCCAGCTGCAGACTGTAAACCAGCTTGAATCTTCGGAAGCCAACACCAGGGACGGCACGACCCAGGTTCGCCTGCGGTTTTCCCAGGATGCAGATGTGGATTACGCACTGATCGACGTATACCAGAAGCTCGACAATGCCATGTCCTATTTTCCAAAGGATATGGAATATCCCAGCGTAGTCAAAGCCAGGCCCACCGACCTGCCGGTTTTCTATGTCAATATTTACCCGGTTGGGCAGGATCTGGATACGATTTGGAGCCCCGGGCTTTTTCTGGAGACCAGCACCCTGGTGCGGACCGTGATCCGGGAGAAAATCGCCCAGCTCGAAGCAGTCGCCATGATCGATATGACAGGCTATTCCATGCCCAGGATCGTGATCAGGCCCCACATGGACAGGCTGGCCTCCCTGGACATCCCTGTCGGGACCATTGAAACTCTCCTGGAAGAAAACAACAATGCGAGGGGAACCATCAAGGTCAGGCAGGGTTTTTACGAGTACGACATGAGCTTTGCCGGTACCCTGGAAAACCTGCAGGATATCGAGAACCTGGCGCTGTCACATCAGAACCGCACCTTCCAGCTGAAAGAACTGGCCGATATATCGCTGGAACCCCGGCCCAGAAACGGGATCAGCATGTTTGACCGGACCGAATGCATTTCCGTCGGGATCATCAAGCGGGACGATGCCAAGATGGAGGACCTCAGGGAGCAGGTCGAGGACCGCATTGTCGAGCTGGAGTCCGAGTTTCCGGGACTGGCTTTCGAGATTACACAGGACCAGACCTCGTTGCTCAGGTTTTCTCTCAACAACCTGAAGCAAAGCCTATACCTGGGCATTGTACTGGCGCTGCTCATCATGTTCCTGTTTGTCAAGGACAGCAGGTCCCCCTGGCTGATGGTGATCTCCCTGCCTGTCTCCCTCATGATTTCCATCTTCTTTTTCTATTTGTCGAACCTGAGCATCAACATCATCTCCCTTTCCGGCTTGCTACTGGGGGTAGGTATGATGATCGATAACTCCATCATCGTACTGGACAACATCAGCCAGCGGCAGGAGCGGGGGGAACCGCTCCTGCAGGCATGTGTCCGGGGTACCAATGAAATAGTGACCCCGCTGCTCAGTTCCGTTCTGACCACCTGTTCCATATTTGTTCCCCTGATATTCATCAGCGGGATTGCCGGCACCCTGTTCTTCGATCAGGCCATTGCAGTCACCATCGGATTGTTTGTCTCCTACTTTGTTTCCATCATGGTACTGCCCGTTTACTACAAACTTTTTCACAGCGGCCCTTCCAGGGGTGGCTTCCTGGAGAAGATTGCCATATTCGGTACCATCGAAAGATACTATGAACAATGGCTCTCCTGGTTTTTCAGAAGGCAGTATGTGTTGTGGCTCATATGCATCGCCTTTCTGATTGCCGGAGCAGGCGCCTGGAAGCTTATCGACCGCTCCCTGCTCCCCGCCATGAGACATAGCGAAGCAATCCTGAGGGTCGACTGGGCCGTACCCATCCCTGTGGAAGAGAACCGTAAACGGGTAGACGAACTTCTGGTTCATCTGGAACCATGGCTGGTGCATTCCACTTCGCTGACAGGTTCCGACATGTACCTGTTAAGCAGGGATGCTCCCCGGGATGCGTCCCAGTCAAAGATCAGTTTCACCTGCAGGAATGAGCAGGAACTGGAAGCCCTGAAGATTGAAACGGCTTCTTTCCTGGAATTCCGTTATCCATCGGCCCATTATCAGTTTGCACAGCCCAGGAATATCCTGGAGGAGGTATTTGGCGAACAGGAGGCACCCCTGACGGCCCGGGTCCGCTTGAATTCCTATGATAATGAAGAAGAGTCGCTGGGAAAGATCAACCAGGTAAGGAATCAGCTTGCAGAACGGTTCCCGGACCAGGTATTTACCGCTCCGGCAGTGAATAAAAGATATCTGGTTACTATCTCGGAAGATCTGATCCATGCCTACGGGATTGAAAGGGGAGAGATCATTGATGCCATACAGATGGCTCTCCAGAGCAGTGCGGCATTTAATCTGACCAGTTTCAGCGTTACCTATCCGGTCATCGTGGGAAGCGATCAGAGGGATTTTTTAAATGCCCTGCAAACTGCCATGGTCAGAAGGGTTGGCGAGCCCGGAGGAGAGGAACACATCGAACAGGTTCCCCTGAGCGATCTGATTTCGGTGAGCGAGGGACTGACCATGAAGGAGGTACTGTCGGACGGAAACGGCCGTTACTATCCGTTCAACTTTCAGATACAGTCCAGGGAAAAGGTGGAGTCTGAGCAGTTGATCATGAATGGCGTGGCCAATGTTTCAGGAGCCCGTGTTGATTTCAGCGGAAGCATCGACCAGACCAACCGGCAGAACAGGGAGATCCTGATCATTATCGGAATCTCCATTATCCTGTTGTATTTCATCCTGGCGGCCCAGTTCAATTCGGTTTTCCAGCCTATCATCGTTCTGCTGGAACTGCCCATCGATATCGGGGCGGGATTGCTATTACTTTATCTTCTAGGCCAGACGGTGAACGTAATGGGGTTGATCGGCATCGTGGTCATGTGCGGAATTGTCATCAACGATTCAATTATCAAGATCGATACGGTAAACCGCCTGAGGAAGGAAGGGTACAGTGTGATCCACGCCGTGCTTGTGGCCGGTACCAGGAGGCTGAAACCCATCCTGATGACAAGTCTGACCACAATCCTGTCCCTGTTGCCCTTTATGATATTCGGGGGGATGGGAAATGAAATGCAGCGTCCGCTGGCTATAGCCTTAACTGGCGGGTTGGGTGTGGGTACTTTTGTCAGCCTGTTCTTCATTCCGCTGGCCTATTATTATGTAAACCGCAAGAAAGCATGAAAAGAATATCAGGATTATTCACCCTGGGATTATTCACCTGCAGCATCGCTTTTTCGCAGCAGGCCATAACGCTGGAGAATGCCCTGCAACTGGCTCAGGAAAATTCGATCCAGTCCCTTCTCAACAAGAACGAGTTCCTGGAGGCCTACTGGAACTACAAGATGTACAGAGCGGAACAATTACCCTTCCTCTATCTGGATATGATGCCGGTCTCCTATGACAAATCCTTCATGCAGATCTACAACGTGGTTGATGATAAGGATGAGTTCCGGGAAATGTACAAAATAGGTTCATCCGCCGGGCTTTACCTTACTGAAAACATTGGATTAACAGGAGGAAGGGTTTCGCTTTCTTCAAACTTGTACCGGGTCCAGAATCTGTTTATCGAGAATGATATCAGCTACTCTTCGATTCCGTTCATGATCAGTTACCATCAACCTCTTTTCGCTCATAATGAGTACAAGTGGGACAAGCTTATCGAACCTAAAAAATACAAACAGGCAAAGAGTGAACTGATCCAGGATCTGCAGGATCTGAATGTGGAGACGGTTCATGTGTTTTTTATCGTTGTTGCAGCGCAAAACAATGTAAACATGGCTGAGGCTGAAGTGGCAGCAACGGATACCCTGTTGCGGATTGGCCGGAGCAGACAAGAAATAGCAGACATTAATCGTGAGGATCTGCTCAATCTGGAGCTGAATCACAGCAACGCCAGGGTAAAACTTTTACAATACAGGGAGGAACTGCGCAAAGCGAAGGACCAGTTCCGGCTTTTCACCGGGCTGGCAAAGAATGAGGATTTCACATTGTTGCTGCCTGAAAATCCTCCATCCATTGAACTGTCCCCCGAAGATGCACTCACACTGGCCCACATGTACAATCCGGATATTTTTGGCCTGGAGATTGACCGGATTGAAGCACAGAAAAACAGCGATGAAGCAGTAAAGGAGTACCGGTTCAATATGAATATGGATGTCAGTTTCGGATTGAATCAAAGCGGTCCGGATATCTCCCAGGCCTATACAAATCCCCTGGACCGCCAGTTGGCCATCGTTTCCATGCAGGTGCCCCTGCTTGACTGGGGACGCAGAAAGCAGGCCGTATCCCTAGCAAAAAGCCGTGAAGAGATCGTAAACGCACACTCCGATCTGGAGCTGCAGAATACGGAGCAGGAAATCATGAGTCTGGCCTACCAG
>CAYRLP010000284.1:0-4698 GCA_964424935.1 uncultured Bacteroides sp. | reverse complement strand
GTTTACCACCCTGTTCCCTGGAAGAAATGCACTGGCTGAAAAAATCGATGGTCGGTGGAAGTTCTACACTTCGGAAGACTACAGCCAGATTGCGCACCAGTTTGCATATGGTTTGCTTGAGCTGGGATTCAGTAAAGGTGATAAAATCATGACCGTTACCAACAACCGGCCACAGTGGAACTTTGTCGACATGGGAATGTCCATGGCCGGAGTGATCCATGTGCCGGTGTACACCTCCATGAACGCCGAGGAATACGCTTATATCATGGACCATTCGGACGCACGGATGGTTATTGTCTCCGATCTGAAACTGTATGAACGCATCCAGCCTGAATCACAAAAGATCCTTAAGGTGGAGCACTTCTATACCTTTGATCAAATTCCGGGTGCCCACCATTGGAGCGAGCTGCTGGAGCTGGGGAAAAAGGCAACATCCCAAACCAGGGAGAAGCTGGAAGAAATAAAAATGAAGACCTATCCTGAAGAGCTGCTCTCCATCATCTATACATCGGGTACGACGGGCCGGTCCAAGGGGGTCATGCTCTCGCACAGGAACCTGGTCAGCAACTTCCTGGCCGCCGCCGGAGTGTTCCGGCTTGATGAAAACGACCGGTACCTGTCCATCATCCCCGTGTGCCACGTGGGAGGAAGGTTGGGAAATTACCAGACCCAGTACTCCGGGGCCTGTATCTACTATGCGGAAAGCATGGCTACCATTGCTTCCAACCTGAAAGAGATCCAGGCCACCGGTTTTGACGCTGTCCCCCGGATCCTAGAAAAGATTTACGACAATGTCATAGCCAAAGGCCGGAGCCTGAGCGGTATGAAGAAAAGGATATTTTTCTGGGCCGTCAACCTGGGATTGAAATATCAACCCCATGGGGCAAAGAGTTGGTTCTACTACTGGAAGCTCCGGATCGCCGATAAGCTGATCTTCAGCAAATGGCGGGAAGCCCTGGGAGGACATGCCCGGCTGGTGGGATGCGGAGGGGCAGCTCTGCAGCCCAGGCTGGAGCGGATCTTCTGGGCAAGCGGGCTCACGATCATCAACATGTACGGACTTACTGAAACCTCCCCCATCATCACCATCAACCGGACCGAGAAGGAGGCCTGCATGCTTGGATCGGTGGGATCGGTCATCGAGGGAGTGGAGCTGAAAATTGCAGAAGACGGGGAGATTCTCTGTAAAGGCGACTGCGTCATGCTGGGGTATTACAAAGATGAGGAACAGACCCGGAGTGTTATCGATGAGGAAGGTTGGTTCCATACCGGGGACGTGGGTCACCTGGAGCAAGAGAAGTTCCTGATGGTCACCGACCGGAAAAAGGAGATATTCAAACTGTCCAGCGGTAAATATGTGGCTCCGCAACCCATCGAAAACAGGCTTAAGGAGTCGGCATTTATCGACCAGGCCATGGTGGTGGGAGAGCATGAGAAGTTCGCCAGTGCCCTGCTGGTTCCTGATTTCCAGTACCTGAAGGAATGGTTTATACTCAACAACATTAAAAATGGGAAAAAGAAGGAAGAGATGATTATCATGCAGGAGGTAATCACCGTTATGAATGAAGAGGTCGACCGGATCAACCGGGGCCTGCAGGATTGGGAACGGATAAAACGGTTCCGCATGGTTCACGAAGACTGGTCCCCCGTTACGGGAGAACTATCCGCCAGTTTAAAACTTAAACGAAGGGTGGTGGCCGACCGTTATGCCAAGCTGCTTGATTCCATCTATAAAAAGGCTGTATGATTCTGCAGGAAGTAAGGAACAGGCGCTTAAAAAAAGCGTTCCTCCAGGTTCCGCGGATCATTTACAGGGAAGACGAAACCTGGGTCTGTCCCCTGGACAGGGAGATTGAATCCATCTTCGATCCTAAAAAGAATGTGTACTTTAAACGTGGAGAAGCCACCCGGTGGGTCCTGTACGACGACCGGAAGCAACTGATCGGCCGGGTGGCCGCTTTTATCGACCGAAACAGCTGCGACAAACAGGATCCGAGAAGCGGGGGCATGGGATTCTTCGAATGCATCCATGGGCAGGAGGCGGCCAACCTGCTCTTTGACGCGGCCAGGGAATGGCTGAAAGAGCGGGGAATGGAGGCCATGGACGGACCGGTGAACTTCGGTGAAACGGATAAATACTGGGGGCTGCTTGTGGACGGATTTACCCATCCCTCCTATGAGATTGCATACAATCCTCCCTACTACCAGGAACTCTTTGAAACCTACGGGTTCAGGACCTACTTCAAGCAGGAGGGTTTTCACCTGGATGTTACCAACCCGCTTCCCCCGCGTTTCGAACGGATCGCGCAGCGGGTGGCTTCCAATCCCGCCTATAAGTTCGAGCATTTTCGGTGGAAAGATGCCGACCGGTATGTGATGGATTTTGTAAATGTATTTAACGAGGCCTGGGCCTCATTCAAGGAGAACTTCGAACCGCTGGAGGTCTCCTACATCAAAAAGACGCTAAAAAAAGCCAGGGCCATCATTGATGAAGAGTTTATCTGGCTTGCTTACAGCAACGGCAAACCCATAGCCATCTATCTGATGTACCCCGATGTGAACCTAATCCTGAAGCATCTGAACGGCAGGCTGAACCTGCCCGCCATGCTGCTTTTCCTCTACCTGAAACGGAAGCGCACCATGACCCGTGCCCGGGGTGTGCTGATGGGGGTGATCCCCGCGTTTCAGAACAGGGGAATCGAAGCCGGTATCATTATGAACCTGGTCCGGGTATTTGCACGCAAACCCCATTACACGGAGATTGAATTCTCCTGGGTGGGTGATTTCAACCCCAAGATGCGTCAGATCTTTCTATCGGTGGGTTGTACCTCGGTGAAACACTACATTACCTACCGGTACCTGTTTGACAGGAACGCGACATTCCACCGCTATCCACTTCCGGGAGAAGATGAACCTTAAACTGATCAGATACAAATGAATTACGATGTCATAGTCATTGGAGCCGGCCTGGGCGGGCTGACCGCAGGAGCCAAAATGGCCAAAGAGGGCCGGAGGGTCCTTTTGCTTGAACAACACGACCGTCCCGGAGGCTGTGCCACTACCTTCCGGAGACGTGATTTTACCATGGAAGTGGGACTTCATGAAATGGACGGACTCCATAGTGGGGATATGAAAAACAGGATCTTTGATGATCTGGGGATCTTTAACCAGGTGGAGTTCCTTCCTGTTCCCGAATTCTACCGTTTCCTGAACGACCGTCTCGATCTGGTTGTTCCACATGATCCCGAAGCGGCCAAAGGGATCCTGAAAAAGCAATTTCCCGGGCAGGAAAGGGGAATTGATGACTATTTCCACCATGTGCTGAATGCCAAAAAGGTGATGATTGCCAACCGGAACAATCCGGACAGGAGTGTGGGATCCTTTCTGGATGAAATCATCCCTGACGATGATCTTAAGCTGGTCCTGCTCGGAAACCTCGGCTATTTTCATGACGATCCTTACTCGCTCTCCTGGATCTATTACCTGATGGCCCAGGGAAGCTACTACGGGGGCCGGGCCAATTATATCAAAGGGGGCTCCCAGCAAATCGCCAATGCACTGAGCAGGGTCATCACCGAACATGGCGGAACCGTCCTGCTGAACCACCTGGCCACTTCCATTGATTATGAAGGAGGTAAGCCGGTGGGTGTCACCCATGAGAAGATCAGGGGTGATCATAAGAGAACCGGTTCGGACCGAGCAGCCCACATCATTGTCAATGCGGCCGTTCCCAACCTGGCAGAAACCCTGCTCTCCAAACCCGACAGGGAACGTCTGGCCGATGCCATATCCGGAAATAAGCTTGGAGCATCCCTTCTCACTGTCTACTATGGATTCAGCACACCCCTTAAAGAGATGGGAAACAAACATTACTCCACCTTCCTGTTCGATGCTTCGGTGAAGTCACCCCGGGACATCCGGATAAACAATCACAGCGATTTTTCCACCCGTAGTTTTACCCTGGTGGATTATAGCCAGGTGGATGCAAACCTGGCACCTAAGGGTAAAAGTGTCGGGGCAGTATGCGCTGTGGATTATCCTGCGGACTGGGAAGGCCTGGAAAGGGAAGAATACAACCGGATGAAAGCCGATGTGGCCGATATCATCACCAGCCGTTGTGAGAAGTTTATTCCCGGTTTCAGGGATGCAGTGGAGTATGTAGAAGTGGCCACCTCGCTGAGTGTCAAGCGTTTTACTCTTAATCCCGGGGGAGCTGTCTACGGGTTTGCCCAAAATCCGGGTAAACCGACCGCATACCTGTCAGCCCTCCCGGATAACATTCACATCGCCTCGGCCTGGGGAAAGTTCGGCGGCGGATTCTCGGGGGCCATCTTCAGCGGATATATGACCGCCATGGACCTGCTGAGAAGGTCCTGACAAAAATGTAACCCGTATCAGCATCAGGTCAGGGTGTCAAGGGCTCGGCTTGTCCTGTCCATGTAATTATCGATCTGGTCCTCGTTTTCAAAACCCACGATCATCATGTTCACACTTCCAAGCCCGAGTACGAAACGGAGGGAGTGGTCGATCTTTTCACTGTCATCCCTGAGCTGACCGTCCCCTACCAGTTTCATCCCGATGACCCCTTTGCCGGATGCATGCAGTTTGTGGATCACCTCCACAACTTCCTGCGGTTCCGGTTTGTCCATGGCGATCCCGTAAGGATTGATCCGCACATGGATCACATCCACCCAGGGA
>CAYRLP010000283.1:0-4703 GCA_964424935.1 uncultured Bacteroides sp. | reverse complement strand
TTTGTAATTAATGGAACACACCTGCTCGGCAGGGAACAGATCGAACAGGCGGCGGAACGGTATGTCCGGATCATTACCGGTCTCAGGGACGGAAGCTTTCCGCATAAGGAACTTGTAAAACTGGAATATATCAACGACATCATTGCATAGCACATGGATGAGCAGGATTTTTTCAGGAACGCTATAGTATATCTGCTTGCAGCAGTGATCTCCGTCCCCGTGGCCAAGAGGCTCGGGTTCGGATCGGTCCTGGGATACCTGCTGGCAGGCATGATCATCGGCCCCTTCGTGCTGGGATACATCGGAAGTGAAGGAGAGGATGTGATGCATTTTGCCGAATTCGGTGTGGTCATGATGCTTTTCCTGATAGGACTGGAGTTAAAGCCCAATCTGCTCTGGAGCATGCGAAGGTCCATTTTCGGAATGGGGGGACTTCAGTTGCTCCTTTCGGCCCTGGTGATCGGTGCAGCCGCCTTTTTCCTGGGACAATCCGTGGGTGCCGCCATAGCCATTGGCCTGATGCTGGGCCTCTCTTCTACAGCCATTGTGTTGCAGACACTCTCTGAAAAAGGGTTGATGAAGCAGTCCGCAGGGAAGGCTTCCTTCTCGGTGCTGTTGCTGCAGGACATGGCCGTGGTTCCGATCCTGGCCCTGATCCCCCTGCTGGCGGGGACCGCCTCCGCAGATGGGAACGGTCCTCACGGTGAGATCCGTTATATCGCCGGCTTGGAGATCAGCGGATGGGTGCAGGTGGTTCTCATGCTGACCGTGATAACAGCCATCGTGGCCGGGGGACTCTATCTGGTGAAGTACTTTTTCCGCATCATTGCCCGGACCGGGCTCCGTGAGATATTCACAGCAGCGGCCCTGTTGCTGGTGATCAGCACGGCCGCCCTGATGGAACTGGTGGGCCTCTCTCCGGCCCTCGGGGCTTTCCTGGCCGGTGTGGTGATGGCCAACAATGAATACCGGCATGAGCTGGAAGCCGATATCGAACCGTTCAAGGGACTGTTGCTGGGACTTTTCTTTATTTCTGTTGGTGCCAGTATCGATTTCAGCCTGCTGTTTTCCTCCCCGGGAATGATCTTCTCCCTGGTGGCCGGATTGATCGCAATCAAGTTCGTGATCCTTTTCATCCTGGGCAGGGTGTTTGGAATCCGGGGCGGGCAGAATACCATGTTTGCATTCTCCCTGGCACAGGGTGGGGAATTCGCATTTGTCCTGGTATCCTTCAGTGCGGAAAACGAAGTGCTTGCACCGGCCAGCTCGGATATTCTTTTCCTGGTGGTGGCGCTTTCCATGGCCATCACACCGCTGCTCCTGCTTCTGAACGACCGGGTGATCATGCCCCTGGCATTCAGGTCAGAGAATATCCGGGAGCAGGATACCATTGATGAGGAGGAAACGCCCCTGATCATCGCCGGATTCGGCAGGTTCGGGGTGGTCCTGGGCAGGTTCCTGATTGCCAACGGAATGCGGGCAACCATTCTGGATGATAATCCGGATAATATCGAGGTCCTCCGGAAATTCGGATTCAAGGTATACTACGGGGACGCGACCCGGGACGACCTGCTTGCCTCGGCCGGGGCCGACCAGGCCAAGGTGCTGATCGTGACCGTGGAGGACCGGCAAAAATCCCTGAAGATCATCGACCTGGCAAAACGGAATTATCCGCACCTGAAAATCCTGGCCCGGTCGGTGAGCCAGGAACACACCTTCGAGCTCATGGACCGCAAGGTGGATGCCTTCAAGCGGGATATTTTCGAATCCTCGCTCCACCTGGGCATTGATGCACTGACCTACCTGGGGTACAACCGCTACCGGGCATACCGGCTGGCCCAGACCTTCCGTACCCATAACCGGAAGGTGCTTTTTGAGCTCCATAACCAGCACCGGGACGAAGAGAAAAAGTACCTCTACGAATCCAATAAACACGTGCAGGAACTGGAAGAGCTGTTCCGTGCCGAAAAAGAGGATCCCATTCACCAGGCCGACCACGCCTGGGATGTCACCTCACGCCGCGAAGAGGCAAGAGGGGCTAATCCTCCTGCTCAAGAAGAATCGCGTTAAACAGGAGCTTGAAGGCAGCCTGGGTGGAACTCCGGAACTGGGGTCCGAATCCAAACAGCACAAACTGCCCCTTCCCTTTCTCCATCCAGATCATGGCTGCCCGGTTCCCCATCTTTTCCTCACCCGAGGCATACCCGGAAATCAGGATGTCCTTTTCTGGATAGGTTGCGATGACCCGCCTGTCCATGTCAAACTGGGGGATCGAGGTCGTGAAAACGGGACGTCCCCTCGAGAAGACACCGATATGTTCCGGCATGCCCAGGGTCAGGGGGTGGTCCGGGATCAGATCGATCCGCACCAGGCTCCCCGGAATCTCTAACCCGTCTCCGGAAAGGTCGGATGAGATGTCCCGGAAAGGCAGACTGAACTCCTCTTCCTCCTCCCCGTGTTTGATCTTCTGCATGCCTTCGAACAGCCGGGCCGATCTTCCCCAGGAGATAATGATCCCCCCCTGGTCGCTGAAGGTCATCAGCTTCTCCAGGCCCTCCTTTTCCATCCCTTTTACATAATCGGGATGGTAGCTTCCCATGTAATAGGTGTCCCCCGATTTCCGTTTCCCGGTCATCAGCATCTCCTTATCGGTATCCGGAAAGATAATCACATCGAACTTCCCGGCCAGATCGGTCTTCGCGAAGTCGCCGGGGTGCAACACTGTAAAGGGAAGGTGATAGGTGTCGAACACAAAGCGCGTCCACCCGGCATCCATATCACTGAAATAGGTCTCCACCAGGGCGATGCGCGGTATCTCAAGCTCCTTAGCGGGAAGAGCCCTCCGTTCCGTCAGTCCGCCCGGCTGGAAGGGAAGAGATTCCATCACCTCTTTCCACGCCTCCTTCCTGGAACCCTGGTACACCACAAAACTTCCGGCCCCGTAGCGGTCCCCGCCCACTTCCGTTTCCTCCTGCAGCCGTTCCACCTTCAGCCCTTTTTCCATGGCCAGGAAGGCGGCACGGAACGACTCGTTGGAACCCGCCGGAAGCACCATGGCCACAGCATCCAGGTCCTTCCGGTTCAGGCTGTATTCACCGGCCACCAGTGTGAGGCTCCCCTCCAGCTCCTTGCTGCGAAACCCGATTTCCTCGGAATTTACCTGCCGGTGGAGCGGAAGGGACCAGCTGGTGATATCGTAGGGTTCGATCAGTTCTCCCCCGGGGGTGTAGTGGCGCTCCGGATACTCCTGGGTCTCCATCACCTCCTTGATAAATGCCCGGAAAGGCTGGGCCAGGGGGATCACCACATCTCCCTCATGGTAGATTTTTCCTTTGAGTATTACCTGCTTGTTCAGTGTATAGGCCTCCACCCCGTGTTCCTTCATCAGGTTGACCAGGTTGGCCAGTTCCCCCTCATCGTGCTGTTCCCGGGGCAGGATGTAATAGAACGGGGCTTCCGTTCTTCCCAGCTCCACCTGCTCCCGGCACATCCTGTTGCGGAATGCAAGGATGTCTTCCCGGTACAGCGAGGCTGTTTTCAGGATCGACGCAGTGGAAGAAAGTTCCAGATTGACGATATCTCCCAGGCGCCACCATCCCCCTTCCCAGGGCTCCAGCATATTGGTGCTTTTCTTGTATTCGGACAGACCTTTCCCTCCAACCCGTAACTCTGTGGGTTCGATGTAAATGGGCGTAGCCACCTTTGCGCTGGCAGCCTCGGTGAGGAAACCGATCACATTCTTCCAGATGCAGGTTTCCGTGGATCCGGGCCAGTAATCGTCAAAAGAATAGTGCTGCGCCACCCCGGCCAGTCCGTCGGCTGTGATATCGGTGGCCATGTGCTGTCCGAACACCCCGCACCAGTCGAAGATCCCCGCCGGGACGTTCTCCGCAATGGGATCATGATTGGGGGGAACAAAATAGCGGGGACCGTAGGATCCCATCTGGTGCTTTTCAACCATCACCTGCGGGAACCAGGTCCGGCTGAATATCCTGTCGATGGCCCTGGTATCCTCCTGGCTCAGGATGACAAAATCGCGGTTGTTGTCATGCCCCACATACTTATGGTAGACCGCCGGCAGGGATGCCCCTTCGTACTGGGTGCCCTTGTACTTCAGATAATTCTCCACCACCAGGTCCATCCCGTCGGGATTGTGGTTGGGGACCATCATATAGACCACCTGGTTCAGCCACTCCACTTTTTTGGGATCGTCGGTACCGGCAAGGTCCCAGGCGATCAGGGGAGCAGCCTGTGACGGGGCTACTTCCGTGGAGTGCATGGAGAGGGTGCCAAGCACGAATACCTTTCCGTCCCGGATCATCTGATCCAGCTCCCCCTTTTCCAGCTCCGGGTTCAGCGCCAGTTCCCGGTTGATCTTCTTCAGCTCCTCCAGCCGGGCAATGTTTGCGGCGCTGGAGATAAACGTGATGTACATGGGCCTGCCCATGGGCGAAGAACCGATCTCCTCCATATAGATCCGGTCCGACTCCGCGTCCAGTTTCTGCAAATAGCCGATCAGCTGTTCATAGGTAAACAGGTTCCGGTCCGATCCCGGTTCAAAACCAAAATAATCAACAGGCCGCGTCAGCAACCCTTCCTGGGCCATCACTCCTTGCAAGGAGAAGATTACGGCCAGCGCAATAAATACTTATATCATATATGATAGATTGATGACGATATATCGCTGTCAACTAATCCAAGGA
>CAYRLP010000282.1:0-4712 GCA_964424935.1 uncultured Bacteroides sp. | reverse complement strand
ACCTGGGGGTGCCGCTGGGGCATACCCTGATCGCCATGCAGTCGATGATCAAGGGTCTGGGAAAACTGATTGTGAATGAGCCTGCCATCCAGGCCGACCTGGAACGAAACTGGGCAGTTGTGGCCGAAGCCATCCAATCCGTATTGAGAAGGGAACAGTTCCCCAAACCCTATGAGGCTCTGCTGGAACTGACCCGTACCCATCAGGAAGTAAACGGTGAGACCATCCGCAAATTCATAGAAAACCTGAATGTCAGCCAGAAAGTAAAGGAGGAGCTGTATAAGATAACTCCCTGGAACTATACAGGATTGTAATAATGAAAAGATTTTTCCGGCTTCTTAAATACCTGGTCCCCTACAAGTGGTTTGTAGTGCAGAATGTCGTTTACAATATTCTGGGGGCATTCTTCGCCCTGTTTTCCTTTGCCATGGTGATTCCTTTTCTCCAGGTCCTGTTCAACAACCAGCGGGTGGTGACAGAGCCCATGGATTTTCAGTTAAGCACGGAATACCTGATGCATACCCTGAATTTCTACATCGGAAAGATCATGGCTCAACACGATACAGCGGGGGCCCTGGTTCTGGTCAGCATCCTTGTGGTAGTCTTCAGCCTGCTTAAAAACGGGTTTGTGTTTGCCGCCAATTACATGCTCGCCCCCATACGCGCCTTTGTGGTCCGGGACATCCGGAATGACATTTACCGGAAGGTGCTGAAGCTGCCCCTTTCCTATTATACGGAGGCAAGAAAAGGGGATGTGATTGCACGCATTTCCAGCGATGTACAGGAAATCGAAGCATCCCTGCTCAGCTCCCTTCAGATGCTTTTCAGGGATCCCATCACCATCGTGATATTCATGGGTATCCTGTTTTCCATCAGTTTTAAACTGACCCTGTTTGTGCTGGTTGTTTTACCCGCTTCAGGAATCATCATCGGCCGTATTGGAAAAAGCCTGAGGAGAACCACGTTCAGGGGACAGCAGCGCCTGGGTGAGCTGCTGGCTTTGCTGGAGGAGACCCTGGGCGGACTGAGGATCATCAAGGCCTTCAATGCCGAGAAGCAGATGGAGGAAGGCTTCTTCCGGACCAATAACCGGTTTTCACTGCTGATCCGAAAAATAGTCCGACGTAGATACCTGGCCAGCCCACTCAGCGAATTTCTCGGTACCATCGCGCTGATGCTTATCATGGTCTTTGGAGGGACCCTGGTCCTTCGGGGTTCCGATCATTTAAACGGGGAGAACCTGATTCTTTTCCTGATGATCTTCAGCCAGGTTATTCCACCGGCTAAAACCATGTCCACAGCCTGGATCAATATCCAGAAGGGAATGGCATCGGTGGACCGGATTGATTACCTGCTGTTGGCCGAGGATAAAATCGAGGAAAAGCCGGATGCTCTTCAGGCAGATGGTTTCAAGGATTCCATCGAGTTCAGGGATGTCTCCTTCAGGTATGAAAAAGAGCTGGTGCTGAGCCATATCTCCTTTACCATACGAAAAGGTCAGACCGTGGCACTTGTGGGAAAATCGGGAGCCGGGAAGTCCACCCTGGTGGACCTGCTGCCCAGGTTTATGGATACCACTGAAGGGGAGATTTTCATTGACGGGGTGCCGATCCGGGATTACAGTCTGAGTTCCCTCAGGGCGCTGATGGGCATAGTGAGCCAGCAGTCGATCCTTTTCAACGATAGTTTCCGGAACAACATCGCTTTCGGAAAAAGCGAGGGAGCCAGCCTGGAACAGGTGATGGATGCAGCAAAGGTGGCCAACGCACACGGATTCATTATGGATTCGGAGCAGGGATATGAAGAGGGCGTCGGGGAAGGTGGAGGTAAATTGAGCGGTGGTCAGAAACAGCGGATCAGTATCGCAAGGGCGGTACTCGCCAATCCTCCTATTCTCATCCTGGACGAAGCCACTTCGGCCCTGGACACGGAATCGGAACGGCTGGTGCAGGACGCCATAATCAAACTCATGCAGAACCGGACCTCCATCGTGATTGCGCACAGGCTTTCCACCATTAAACATGCCGACCTGATCCTGGTTATCGATGATGGAGAGATCGTGGAACGGGGCACACACAATGAATTGATCCGCGACAAGCAGGGCCTCTACAGCAAGTTTCACTCCATGCAAATGTTTTAATTCCTATGAAGATCAGCGGGTTTACAATGGGCAAGAATGCACTGAAGCTTTATTATCCCATGAGGCAGGCGGTGGAGTCCATTCTGCCCCTGGTGGATGAGTTTGTGGTCGCTCTGGGCGATTCGGATGAAGATGATACCACAAGGGAAGAAATAGCCGCCATTGGAAGTGATAAGATTAAAATTGTAGATACCAGGTGGGACATAGAAGCCTACCCGCGGGGGATGGAACATGCGCACCAGACGGATATTGCCATGAAGCGTTGCATGGGCGACTGGTTGTTTTACCTTCAGTCGGATGAGGTGGTCCATGAGCGGGACCTGGAGGTGATTCGGAGACGGTGCGAAGAGCTTCTGGAGGACACCCGGGTAGAGGGGCTCCTTTTCCGATACCGCCATTTCTGGGGGGATTACGAACATGTGCAGGACGGGCACTGCTGGTATCGCAAAGAGATACGGATCGTCCGGAACCTGCCGGACATCCACTCCTGGGAATCAGCTCAGTCGTTCCGCAGGATCCCGGGTTTTGACGGAGTGAACTACCGGCAGCAGGCCGGCACCTATAAACTGAAGGTGGCGGAAGTCGATGCGGAGATCTTCCATTATGGATGGGTGCGTCCTCCCCGGGTGATGCAAAACAAGATCAAGGCATTCAACATCAATCACCGGGGCCGGGAGCGGATGGAGGAACTGGAGGCCGCTCACCAGTTTGACCGGATATTTGATTACGGGAACCTCTCCAGATATACCAGGTATGAGGGGACCCATCCGGCGGTCATGAAACCGTGGATATCCCGTTTCAACTGGAAAGAACAGCTTCGGTACACGGGCCCGGCCCGCAGCATGAACCCGTTCAGGGCCAAGCATGACAGGCCGAAATACCGGGTGATTACCTGGATCGAGAAGCATCTGCTGGGAGGCCGCAGACTGGGAGAATTCAAAAACTACATCCTGTTCAGGGGGTGATCAGGGTGCCATCTTTGTCGTACCGCTTCTTACCCGGGAGCTCCACCCCTGTATCATAAGTGGTCTCCTCATACAATTCACCCGTTTCATAGTAGCGCCTGGTAACCCCGTTCCTTCTGTTCTGGAAGTAATTGGTTTCTTCGTAGATCTTTCCGCTTTTGAAATACCAGATGGCGGGTCCGTGCTTGCGGCCGTGCGCATAGGTAACCCTGGAATGAACCGTCACCCCATCCTCGTAGAAGTTGACCTTGACCCCGTTGAGGTATCCCTGCTCATCGACCGGATTCAGACTGGAAAGTTTCCCGTTCTCGTTCATTTTCCTGACCACTCGGGGGGAGTTTTCATCCTGTTGTTCCTGGACGGATTCTGTCCCCTGCTTGCAGGAGCTGACCAGGAGGGTGGCGTTCAGGATCAGGATCAATGAAAGCAAAGTTCTCATGGAGCATCCGGATTTGCTTTGTAAATATACCTATTAGTCCACACATATGGTCATCCTGTCAATTAATTTGAGCCAAGTAGCTCATCCTCTGTCAGATTTGATATTTTTAAAGTGGAAATTCAACCAGACTCTAAGAGCTACCGGGAATGAAGGTTTCATTTCATGAGCAGGATGGAGTAATTATACGTCATATTTCCGGAAAGGTTTACCTCCCGGATATGGTGGAGTCCTGGCACCTGCTTTTCGAAAAATACAGCAATCTTAAGGATTACAGGGGCATCCTGACCAGTTTTCTTGATGCAGAGATCATACTGGAGGACAGGAATATGGGTGACCTGGTGGAATTCCTGAAAGCGAATATGGACCGGATTCAGGATACAAAAATCGCCATTGTCATGGACACCCCCATGATCACCTCTACCATCATTCTCGCCAAACGGATGAAATCACTCCAGATCAAACCGTTTACGACCGAAGAGGCCGCCATGCGGTGGTTCAGGACATAGTTGCCTGACGGGACAAAATAATTTCCTACATTAGTAAGCAAATCCAGGCAGATGTTCCATATTCCTGGACATATTTGTATGGGGCTGGCCCTTTGTCTGGCCCTTCTGTTCAACGGATGCTCCGGGGGGACGGAGTCCGGGGATACCGCCGTGCTGGTTTCGACCGCCTGGCTGCAGGATCATTTAAACGACCCGGACCTGCTGGTTTTACATGCAGGGACAGCCGAGACCTATGATTCGGTACATATTCCCGGGGCCAGGCTGATCAATCCTTCCAGCTTTGCCGTTGACACCGATTCTGTAAGAAACGAAATACCGCAGGCGGACAGCATTGTGGCTCTTCTGCGGGAAGCGGGGGTGAACCAGGATTCGCGGGTGGTCCTGTATTATGAAGATCCCAGGCTCCTGACCAGGACGGCGCGGGTCTTTGTGAGCATGGACCGGGTGGGCCTGGGAAACCGGACCTATGTGCTGAACGGGGGACTGCCCGCCTGGCAGGAAGAAGAACGTGAGGTCAGGGATAAGGTTCCTGATTTTGAAGCCGGCGACCTGGAGCTGTCCCACCTGGAGGAGGTGGTTATTACAGCGGGGGAACTGGACCGGCGACGATGGAACCCCGGGACGGTGGTGATCGATGCGAGATCGGATGAGGAGTACTACGG
>CAYRLP010000281.1:0-4714 GCA_964424935.1 uncultured Bacteroides sp. | reverse complement strand
TCAGGTTTATCCGGTCTCCGAGCTTCTCTTTCATCTGTGCGAAAGCAGCCAGCATGGTCACAACGGAGGCTCCGGCATCGTTGCTGCCCAGCGCCTGGATCTTTTCTCCCTGGATCACGGGAGTAAACGGATCGGATGTCCACCCGTCGGCTGGCGGGACGGTATCCAGATGAGAATTCAGCAGCACCGCTGTCCCCCGATTCCCCGGTTCACCTAAAAGCAGGTTGTGATGAATACGCGTGACGGGCCATTCCAATCCCTTCATAAAATCCTCCAGAAAATCGGCACGGATTTTTTCCTCCCTGCTCACGGCAGGTATGGATAGCATATCCATCAGAAGGTCGGTATAGGAAATCGACTCACTCATTTCAAATCGCTGATCTCCGAATAGGATTTGACAATGCCTTTGATCATGGCCGAACTCAACCCAAAATGTTCCATTTCGTTCAATCCGGAAATAGTACAACCCATGGGAGTGGTGACCCGGTCTATTTCCGTTTCGGGATGGTGCCGGGTCTGCATCAGCAGTTCAGCAGCCCCCATGGCGGTCTGTGCGGCAATTTTACCCGCCTCTTCCGCATGAAACCCGATCTGTATCCCTCCCTGGGAGACCGCACGGATAAAGCGGAGGAAAAATGCAATCCCGCAGGCTGCCAGAATGGTGGCCGCCGGCATCAGATTCTCTTTGATGACCATGGTCCTTCCCAGGGGATCAAACAGGGATTTGACCTGGTTCACGGCTGCTTCGTTCTCCCCTGCGATGCAGGTCATACTGGCCCCGTATTCCGCTGCGGTGTTGGGCATGATCCGGACCACTTCTGACCTGGTACCACCCCATTCTTTTATTTCGCTGATACTCACTGCAGATACAACGCTTACCAGAAGTTTTTGTTGACTTTCCAACAAAGGCTTCAGATCCACCAGTACATCCCTTGCCTGTCCGGGCAGTACGGCCAGGATGATCACGCTGCATTCCTTTACCAGGGTCTGGTTGTCGCTGACCGTAAAGCCTTCTTTCTCCTGGCCGGCCAGCAATCCGTTCCTTTTCCTGGAAAGAAAAAGCTGCGAAGGTAAAGTTACCTGGTGCGTGACCATTCCCTTCGCGATAGCCATTCCAATATTTCCCGCCCCTATGATTCCTATATTTTCCCAGTTGCGTCTTCTTTGAACTTGTTATACACCGGCCGATTATTGTTCTTTTCCATTAACGGCATACCAAATCCGCTGCTGGTTTCCCAGAATCCGAGTAAATCCATCCACTTCTTCGGCCGTCCATGCTTTATTTTTTTCCCCGTAAGTGGCAAAGGAAGGATTCATCAGATCAAATTCACTTTTCACTCCCATCACTGAAAAAGTGTAGGGTCGTAGTCTTAGCGTAGCTTCTCCGGTTACATTCTTCTGGGAGGATTCCAGAAAGGCTTCCAGATCGCGCATCACCGGCTCCAGATACTGGGCCTCATGAACAAACATCCCGTACCACTGTCCGATCTGCTCCTTCCAATGCAACTGCCAGCGGGTAAGAATATGCTTTTCCAGAGCCAGATGTGCATCAATAATCATCCTGGAAGCGGCCGCTTCAAATCCAACCCTGCCTTTGATCCCGATAATGGTATCCCCCACATGGACATCACGGCCTGCCCCCCAGGGGGCAGCCAGCATTTCAAGTTCCCGGATGACCAGCAAGGGTTCCATGAGCTGTCCGTTCAGACTGACCGGCTCGCCCTGTTCAAATCCTATGGCCACGGTCTCAGAACCCGTTTTATCCATGGGGGTGGGATAAGCCCCTTCAGGCAATTCCCCATCGGAGGTCAGGGTTTCCTTTCCTCCTACACTGGTTCCCCAGATCCCCTTATTAATGGAATATTCCACCTTACTCCAGTTCATCTGAATACCCGCCTTTTTCAGGTAGGATATTTCCTCCTCCCTGGGAATGCTCAGTTCCCGTATCGGAGTGAGTATTTTGATTTCAGGAGCCAGAACCTGGATGACCAGGTCAAAACGAACCTGGTCATTTCCTGCAGCCGTGGAACCATGCGAAACATAGCCAAACCCATGTTCCCTTGCATGATTCACCATGGCAATGGCCTGAAAGGTTCGTTCCGAGCTTACAGACAGCGGATAATTCCGGTTTCTCAGGGTATTTCCAAAAATCATATATCGGATGCACCGGTTGTAATAATCAGCCGTAATATCCAGCACCTCGTGGGATGCCACTCCCAGACTTTTCGCATGTGAGGCAATCTGATCCAGATCCTTCTGCGTAAATCCACCCGTATTTACAATAGCCGTATGCACTTCCATATTTTTTTCTCTGGCAAGATATACGGCACAAAAGGTGGTATCCAATCCACCGCTGAAAGCCAGCAATACTTTTTTCTTCTCCATGATTCTTTGTTTCACGTATGGTTTATTTTCACTTTTATGCCGGAAGATTTTTCCTTCCCGTTCACCTTCTTCTTCTCTGCCGGATCCATGATCATGGCCGTGCAAAGACAATCGTCCCGTTTTGTTCTTACCAGGATATCGTAATAGGGACAGGTTTCGCATCCTTTCCAGAACTCATCATCATCGGTAAGCTCTGAGAATGTAACCGGTCTGTAACCCAGACCGCTGTTGATCTTCATTACGGCCAGACTCGTGGTCAGACCGAACAATTTTGCTCCGGGAAAAAGCCTGGCCGATAAATCCAGGGCCCGCTTTTTGATCTCCCCGGCCAGTCCCGCACCCCTGAACGCAGCGGATACGATTAGTCCGCTGTTGGCCACGAACTTCTGATGTCCCCATGATTCAATGTAACAGAAGCCCGCCCATTTCCCTTTGTTGTCCAGGGCAATAACCGCCTTCCCTTCCTTTATTTTATTCTCCAGGTAAGCGCGGCTCCGGACGGCGATACCGGTTCCCTTCTGCAGCGAAGCCTGGTAAAGTGCTTCCTCAATTTCAGGGATATATTTCAGGTGCGCTTCCGATGCGATGGTGATTTCTATATGATGTACCATGCTATTTCTGTGTTTTTTAATCTGCTTACTGCAGGGTCTCACTGAGCAAACCAGGCATCCGTAACTTAAACAGGTTTACCAGGTCTGAACGGGTTACTCCATCCCTGGGAATAAGCAGGATAGTATCATCTCCGGCTATTGTCCCGGCTATCTCATAGGCACCCAGGTTGTCCAGGGTATAGGCGATGCTGTTTGCATGGCCCGGCAGGGTTCTGAGAATGGCCATTCCCTGTGCAAAATCAAGGGAAATCAACCCATTCAGGCCCTGACCTGAAAACTCCGGCTCTGCAATAACCTGCTCTTTGTCGGGTAAAATGTATACATACCCCGATCGTTCATCAGGCATTTTAGCCACTTTCAGGTACTTCAGGTCCCTGGACAGGGTAGCCTGGGTCATTTCATAACCCTGCTTCTCAAGAAGTCTGTTCAACTCCTCCTGGCTGGAAATGTTCTGGCTTCCAATGAGCCTTCGGATCTCCATCAAACGCTCGTTCCTGTTTTTCATAACCCTCTTATGTATAATTATACATTATGAATGCAAATTTATACATTATTCTGAAACAAATGCCTTTCAATCGCAATTTTTTATAATTTTACCTCCCGCAAAAACGTGCTTATTCGCCTGTTCATATGAAAGAATCCATCCATAAAGTAGTCGTCCTTGGGTCAGGAGCATTGAAAATCGGAGAAGCCGGCGAATTTGATTACTCGGGTTCCCAGGCACTGAAGGCCCTGCGGGAAGAGGGCGTCTATACCGTACTGATTAATCCCAATATTGCAACGGTACAAACCTCCGAAGGGGTGGCTGATAAGATTTATTACCTGCCGGTAACTCCTTACTTTGTTGAACAGGTCCTGCGGAAAGAGCAACCGGATGGCATCTTACTTTCTTTCGGGGGACAGACCGCACTGAATTGCGGTGTGGCACTTTACACAGAGGGAATTCTGAAAAAATACAAGGTGCGTGTTCTGGGAACACCAGTTCAGGCTATCATGGATACGGAGGACCGGGAGCTCTTCGTGGCTAAACTGGCTCAGATCAAGGTGAAGACAGCCCGGAGCATTGCAGTGACTTCTGAAGAAGCCGCTTACAAAGCAGCTGAAGAACTGGGATTTCCTATTATCATTCGTGCGGCCTATACTCTGGGCGGCCAGGGCAGCGGATTTTGCTATAATAAGAACGACCTTGAGAAGCTGGCAAAAAAGGCCTTTTCCTACTCACCACAGATTCTGATCGAGGAATCATTGAAAGGGTGGAAGGAAATTGAATATGAAGTGGTCAGGGATCGTTTTGATAACTGCATCACCGTCTGTAATATGGAGAATTTTGATCCGCTGGGAATCCATACAGGCGAGAGCATTGTGGTAGCTCCATCGCAGACCCTGACAAACAGCGAATACCATAAGCTGAGAAAGCTCTCCATCGATATCATCCGTCACATCGGCATCATTGGTGAATGTAATGTGCAGTACGCCCTGGATCCCGATTCAGAGGATTATAGGGTCATTGAGGTCAATGCCCGTCTTTCCCGTTCCTCCGCCCTGGCCAGCAAGGCAACCGGCTACCCGCTGGCATTTGTAGCGGCAAAACTGGGGCTGGGATTTGGTCTGCACCAGCTGCGCAATTCCATTACCAAAACTACTTCGGCTTTTTTCGAGCCGGCTCTGGATTACATAGTATGTAAGATTCCGCGCTGGGATCTGAACAAATTCCAGGG
>CAYRLP010000280.1:880-4727 GCA_964424935.1 uncultured Bacteroides sp. | reverse complement strand
AAACAACCCTGCTCAGTTTATTCCTGATCCTTTTGGTACATGCGGGATATACGCAGAATCCCTTCATCACACATATGTATACGGCCGATCCTTCAGCACGCGTGTTCGATGATACCCTTTATGTCTATCCTTCCCACGATGAAGATACGGCAACCCGGTTCTCCATGCAGGACTGGCATGTATTCTCCACCACGGACATGAAGCACTGGACCGACCATGGGGTGGCTTTTTCCCTGGACGATATCAAATGGGCTTCCTATGAGGCCTGGGCCCCAGATTGCATACGCCGGAACGGGACCTACTATTTCTATTACCCCGTTGAGGCGAGCAAAATAGGGGTCGCTGTTGGGGACCGGCCCTACGGTCCGTTCACCGATCCCCTGGATTCCGCATTGATTCACACCGATTCAAAGGGAGTGGTGTGCAACCGTGATTTCATTGATCCTGCGGTGTTTATCGATGATGACGGACAGGCCTACCTCTACATGGGCCAGCTGGTGGTCAATGCCATCAAGCTCAATGAAGATATGATCTCCTACGATGGTGAGGTACACCTGCTGGAAGGGACCGATGATTTCTTCGAGGCGGTCTGGATGCACAAGTACCAGGATACCTATTATCTTTCCTATGCGGCACAAAGCGGGGAGATCAAGTACTGTACGAGCAAGCATCCACTGGGGCCTTTTACATACAGGGGAGTGATCCTTCAAAGGATGAACAGCGGCACCAACCATCATTCCATCGTGGAATACAAGGGACAGTGGTACCTGTTTTACCATAACTCGGACCTGTATTACAGCAATCATCCCGAGGTGGAAGTCCTGTTCGGCTGGGGACATCCGGACAGCCCGCATCCCTTCCGTCGGTCCATCTGTTTTGACCGCCTCTATTACAATGAGGATGGGACGATCCGGGAAGTGATCCCGACGAAATAAAGCTTACTCATCTGTACGGAAGGGGGATGCAGGCAACCCTTCCAGGTTGTATAGATTGGCAAACCGGGGATTGTCTGCCCAGGCGTAACGTACGTATTTCGGTTCGGGAATGTCCTCGTTCCAGACATGCACCGTATTCCCTATAATTTCTGCCTTTCCCCACCGGAATTTCCTGTCCTCCCCTGCAATGGCAAAATGGCTCAGGGGTTCTCCGTCCCCGGAGACCAGGCCCCCTCCCACATGGTCAAACTGAAGGATGATCCGGTTTCCCTGAATGGTGTATGCCCTGAAAAGGGGACCGGAAGATACCAGATTGGTTTCCCCGTAGGCCAGTTTCATGGCCTGAAGCGCCAGACGTTCCCCCACTGGTTTTTTATTGCCGGGATGGATATCGTTCCATTCCCCCAGGTCAATGGTCACGGCCATGGCAGTGCCGGGAAGCTCGAGAGCCTTGAGCTGGGATTCCCGCAGCATGGCCCAGTTGCTCTCCTCAGGGCTATAGTTAACCTCCATATAGTTCGGTAACTGAACATAGAGGAAGGGAAGGTCTGCCTGCTTCCACCATCTTCTCCAATCCTTTATCATGGCTTTCAGATAGTCCCTGTACACAAAGGGACGGCCGGCATTACTCTCTCCCTGGTACCAGCAGAATCCCTTCACCTGGTAGTTGGTCAGGGGAGCCAGCATCCCGTTGAAAAGGGAAGTAGGCTGATTCTGGAGAGAGATGCCCTGGATCGGAGGCCGATCCTTGGGGAAAACGGATCCCACCTTGTACATCCACTCCCCCTTCAGATCGATGGTGTCCTCTTTAGAGACCAGCAGATAGGGTTTGTCGGGAACAAAACCTCCCTGTCCCATGTGATTGGTCACGCGTATTACGATCAGGTTTTCACCTTCTTTCAGTACGCCGGGATCCAGCTCATACCTTCTTTGCGGATACTGGTAGGTTGTTCTGCCCGCCCGCTTCCCGTTGATATACAGTTCATCGGCATCCACAATTCTTCCCAGGTAGATTCTGGCCTCTGAGGAAGCCATGCGTGCCGGGATCCGGATCGTCCTCCGGTACCAGACGATCCCGTCCAGGTCCCTGATCCCCTGGTCCTCCCAGTATCCGGGTATGTTTATGGAGTGCCAGATCACGGGGATATAGTCCGTTTCGTACCATTTCACCGGACCGGACAGCCCCTGATCTGCAGGAAAGCTACTACGCCATGCCCGGCCGGCAGATCCAGCCTCCCGGTTGAGGCTGTTCACATAGGCAGTGTCTCTGTTCCGGGACACGGTTTGCATCATCCGGGGGAATTCCCGAAGCCCTTCCTCACTGGTCCAGGCCTCCACGGGGGTGCCGCCCACACTGGCATTGATAAATCCAACGGGAATGTTGTATTGCTCATACAATCTAAGTGCAAAGAAGTAGGCAACTACCGAAAATTCCATAAGGTTTTCCGGATTGGCCGATTTCCATACGGCATTTTCAAGATCCTCGGCCGGAGCTGTAAGGATTGCCCTGGAAGGAACCAGGAACTGCCTGATCATCGGGTTTTCACTTTCAGCGATTTCATTGGCATAGCGGTCCTGGTGCCGGGCGAAATAGTGAACCATGTTCGATTGCCCGGAACAGAGCCACACTTCCCCGATCAGGATATCCTTCAGGGTAATGGTGTTTCCTGCAGTGATCGTCATGTCATAGGGGCCGCCTGCAGCCTGTGGGGGAAGCCGGACTTCCCAGGTGCCATCCTCTTCTGTTCTGGTTGTATGGGTTTTTCCCATGAACCGAATGGTAACCTTCTCCCCTTCGGAGGCCCACCCCCACAGTTTCAGTTCCACTTCCCTCTGCAGGACCATGTGGTCACTAATGACGGCGGGAAGGCGCAGCTGTCCCCATGCCTGTCCCGGAGCCAGGAAGTAAATCAGGAACAGCAGGAATATGATTTTGTTCATTGGGATCAGTTTCCGGAGATTTGACTTTGTATCCATTTTACAAAATAGGTTATATTGGGTGCATCGGTATGACCGCCTGTATGCTGCCTCCAGGCCAGGTGTCCGTCCAGGAGACCCACCGTGGGATCTGGCATCTGTTCATGTATATAGTCGTCCGAAACTCCGAGGTCCTTTGCTCCCAGTAGCCGGTACACAGGCTGGGCGGCCACGGCAGCCATGTAGCTGCCCAGGTGATCGAGCCAGTGGGCATCCCCTTCTTCCGGAATTCCATAACTGATGAACACCAGACGTGGCGCACAGAGGGTGATCAGCTCATGAGAGTCCACCGGCAGCATGGAGGCGTTCATTTCTCCAGGCGTTCCTTCTGCAGAGGCATATTTGATATAATTGCCGGCCATCCAGTGATATTCCCCCCTGCCTGCGAGGTTTTCAACCGCTTCCCCGAAACTGCGCCTGTGAAGGGTGGCTCCTCCCTTTCCAGAGGATCCGATGAGCCCGAATGCAAACCGGGTATCAAAAGCCATGGTCACAAGCGCTGCTTTCCCGTAGCGGGAAACCCCTTCGATGCCCACCATGCTGGAGTTCACTTCCGGATCCGTATCCAGGTAATCCAGACCCCGGGAGGCCCCCCAGCCCCAGGCTCGAAGTGTTCCCCAGTCGTCCGGTTTTCGGGGTTTTCCCCGGTTGGCCAGTGCAATGATCCCGCTGCAGGAGAGTCCGTCCCCGTTATCGGCCTGGATGGAAGCCGGGTCGATCATGGCATAGCCCCATCCGTTCTGGATCAGGTCCGTGATACGGGTATCCCGGATTGAAGCCGGACTGTACCATCCCCACTGGTTCACACCTTCGGGCCGTACCAACGGCTGGTAGGCCGGATATTTGTCCAGGATGGATTTAAGAGCAGTATCTTTTGAAAGCAGTGCCCGAAAGCCTTCGTTCAGTGCCCGGAAGTCAGAAGGACCAGGCTGGAC
>CAYRLP010000280.1:0-870 GCA_964424935.1 uncultured Bacteroides sp. | reverse complement strand
GCGCGCGCCGACGTCGTCGTCGGGGGCCAGCCCGCGCAGGAACGGCAGCCGGGCCGAACATCATCAGAAGAGGCACCGGACCCTCGGCTCTTTCCGGGGTGACCACTACCATAGAGATACGGACATCAATGAAAGGGTAGGATGAATTGTCCACATGTCCCGTCATTTTCTTGACGATCACCGGGATCCACCCGATCAGTTCCCGCTCCTGGAATTCCAGTTCCCAACTGACTTCCGGCAGATTTTCCGGTATGCGGCCATAGACTTCGCGTTCGAAATGTTCCAGGATTTCCGGTCGCCGTTCATTCCACCACATCTCAGGGGAGGTCACCGGATCTCCGTCGTCCGTGATCAGGGGATCTGGGAGTTCGGGATAGGGATTGGCCAGGGCTTCCTCATAATTGGCTGCATTGGGTCCGGAAGGACTGGAGTTTTTTCCTGGCCGGTGCTGTGTAATACCAAGCAGGTCCATCATACGTTGATGGTCCTCCTCTGCAGTCAGACACGTGGGCGGATCCTGGGCAAGTTTGTCAGGCCCGACGGACTCCTGTGCATAAAGCAGGGGGAATGTCAGCAGGGACAGATGAAACAAGAAAAGGCATGGAACGACAATGAATTTAAGAACAAGGTTCATAACGCGGATATTGGATTTACACTAAATGTACTAAATATGTTATATTGAGTATGTGAATACGATGGAACATTCCCGGGAGATTCTCGAAAAAAGTATCCTCGAAGCGCTGAAAACCTATTCCAATGTACATCGTGGAAGCGGCCATAAATCCATGGCTTCCACCGCACTTTTTGAACATTCGAGAAAGGTCATCCTGGAATATCTTGGATTGAGCCCGGGGAAATACCGCGTCATAT
>CAYRLP010000279.1:0-4734 GCA_964424935.1 uncultured Bacteroides sp. | reverse complement strand
CCGGCCCCATGTCCCCAAAATCTGCAATGGTTATAGGAAATCACGTTGTTAATGACCCGACCTCCAGCATCATCGTCAAAATATATACCAGCACCGGAACTGCTTGCATAGTTATCGCGAATAAGATTGTTCTCTATGATAGGCGCGGATCCCATACCACACATGATGGCCCCGCCCCAGCAAAAGAAATCATCCAGGTGCGGGCCCGGCTCTGTGGCTCCTACGGAATTCTCCACCAAGTGGCAATTCCGGATCTGCGGAGAGGTGAAGTAAAGCATGATAGCCCCCCCATCGTAGGTATATATCGTCCATTTGGGTCCCATAATACCAGTCTGGGCCTTTCCATGAGTGATAGTCAGTCCTTCAATGACATCCCTGTTATCCTGCCCCTGATACAGCATAAATCCACGATATTCATTCTGACCGTCAATGATACAGGCTTCCGGTCCGTTCTCCGATGTAATGACCAAGTGCTTTTGTGTGCCATCCCAGCTCAATTTCACATTCCCCGGGCCTGAATAGGTCCCGTCGGCAATCAGCACCGTATCCCCATCCGAAGCCGCATCAATGGAGTCCTGGATGCAGGGGTATTCGCCGGGAACCCGCAAGGTGGCTGCCTGAAGAGTGCCAGCAAGAAGCACCATTGCTGCCGGAAAGAACGTAAAACGCTTCATGGATGCAAAAGTCAGGGATACAGTTTTACAAGTTACAATCTAAGCAGTTAGAAGTCAATAATTTTGAATGGAACAGGAGGGCATGTTACCTGGGATTGGATTCTATTCTTTAATTTTGGCATGAATTTAAAAACCTCATAACGATGAAAAAGCTTATGGCAATCACACTGGCGCTTTTCATAGCAGCCGGTATCCTGGCTCAGAATGAGACGGGAGATACGGGAAATCGACAAGGAAACAAGCCAGATATGTGGCTTGGGGGTGCTGTTACCTTCGGCTCTATGTCAAACCTGGATTTCACCTTTGGCCCCAATTTTGGCCTGATGGTCGGAAACAACATAGGTGTGGGAGCATCTCTGCTGTTTTCGAGCGGGAACAGTGCCTATTCCTGGGATTTCGAACCTTATTTCAGGTATTATCTGCCTGTGGCAGACCAGTTCTCCTTTTACGGCGATGCCTTTTTTGGCATTGGCGGAGGTGACATGAATACAAACCTGGACGGAGGGGACTACAATACCCTCGATTTTGGTGTCAGAGCAGGATTGCAGTACTGGTTTGTACCCCGCTGGTCAGTGGCCGCTTCAACGAACATCCTCACCTATAACTCAACCGACAATGAAGGAGAATTTGGCGCAGGAGTGAACTTCAACTCCATTAATTTCGCCCTCTTCTTTCATTTTTGATCGGAGCATTCCGTTGTAAATACAATATTGGGACTCCCGGTTGTATCGACAGTCACCTCATCCGGAGGAAAAGGAAGCGTCCAGACACAGACTTCTTCCAGGCTTGGCATGTTGATGCAGGACAAATACTGTAAGGTAGCGGAATTCTGGCGGATATCAAGACGGGGCAGGAGATTCTCTCCGCAGAGGATGTAATATAGGTTGCCGTTGGATAAATTGAGACTGGTCAGCTGGTTGTTGGAGCAATACAGTTCATACAATCCGATAAACCCGGAGACATCCAGTGAACTGAGCTGGTTCTCCGAACAATCTAAACTCCAAAGTGCCGGATATTCTGTAAACAGGATTTCTGTGAGCTGATTGTCCCTGCAATACAGATAGGAAAGATTTGTATTACCTGAAAGATCCAGCTGGCTCAGCTCATTCTGACTGCAATCCAGGCCGGAAAGCTGAGTGAAGCCTGTGAGGTTTAACTGGCTCAGGGAGTTGTCAGAACAGGCAATCCACTCGAGGGAGGTATTGTCTTCCAGATCCAGCTCCTCCAGCAAATTCGAGCTGCAGTTTAAATGTTCGAGTTTTGAAAGACCGGACAGGTCCAGCTGGCTGAAGTAATTATCGCTGCAGATCAGTCTCTCCAGATCAGTGAGAGCACCTAGTTCAAGCTCGACCAGGTTGCAGGTACTGCAATACAACTGCTTTATTTTCTGATGATTGGAGATATCCAGCTCCCGGATGTTATTTCCGGAACAGGCCAGGAGCTCCAGCAGATAATTTGCTGATATATCCAGTCCTGTCAACTTATTGCCGCAACAATCCAGGCTGCGCAGGCCCACCATGTCGGTCACATCAAGTGCCTCAATCTGATTACTTCCACAATGCAGTTCTCTAAGGGCCGTTGCGCTGGATAAATCCAGACTTTGGATCTGGTTATAAGTGCAGTACAGGTAATTAAGAATGGAGTTTTGTGCAAGATCCAGACGGCTTAACTGATTGTATGAACAGTCAAGGTAACGGAGTTTCGGGTTTTTCGTGATATCCAGCGCGGTCAGTTGCTGGCCCTGGCAGACCAGCACTTCCAGGTTTACAAAGGCCTCAATGCCTGTCAGGTCGCTGATCACAAGTTCCCTGTAACCTCCCTGGTAATTGCAATACGCGTAAGAAAGATCCAAGCTATCCACGGCCTCAGCCTCATCGCGGCTGATTATCCGGTCGCCGTTGGAATCAACCCCCTGCATTATAAGCAGGATCCAGAAGTTATCATCGGGAATCTCCGGAAATTCATTCTCATCCTCCTTTTCGCAACTGAAGCATAGCAATGCAGAAATAAGAAAAAGGAGCCATAATCTGAATAGAGCATGCATATCCGGAACCATTACCCGGAATAAAATTACAATTCAAATCATTAATTGTCAAGCAGTTTCTAAGCTTCAAACAGAAATCTTCACTTCGGCTTCCCGGTCATGGGCACAAAACGAACCGGGTAATGCCTTGTCCGGGATATGCGGCCCCTGCTGTCCTTGGTCACTTCCACCATATACTGGGTGCCCAGCTGCCTCCCCACCGGGATGACCATCCGTCCACCGGGTGCCAGCTGATCCAGCAGGGGTTGGGGTATTTTCTCCGGGGCGCAGGTCACTATGATCCGGTCGAAGGGCGCCGCTTCGGGCCAGCCTTTGTGTCCGTCCCCTATCCGGACCTGCACCTGATCGTAACCAAGTTCCTTCAGTAGATTCTTTGCTCTTTTCCCCAGGGGTTCCACGATCTCAATGGTATAGACATGGTTACAGAGTTCAGCCAGCACGGCTGCCTGGTAGCCCGATCCCGTGCCGATTTCGAGCACTCGGTATTCCGGCTTCAGCTGCAGGAGTTCGGTCATATGGGCCACGATGAAGGGTTGTGAGATAGTCTGATCATAACCGATCGAAAGCGGACTGTTCAGATAGGCCAGATCCCGGTATTCTTCGGGTACGAAAAGGTGCCGGGGGACGGTGCGCATGGCCTGCAGCACATGCGTATCCCTCACAGGCTGATAGGGATAGTGTTCTATCCCCTCCCGCACCATTTGCCAGCGCTCCTCCACCCGTTCTGAAAATCCCGGATGTGAACGGTCATGCTTTGCTATTTCCTGGGAAAAAAGGGTAGTACCCAATCCCAGGAATGCTATAACAGGAATAAATGGGGTGCGCATAGGCTGTTTTCTAATGTTCTTTTTTCAATCTTTTCAGGGAGGTCCGGATCATCTCTTCCAGCACCTTCAGATCAATGTCCTCCAGTTTGTTAATGTAAAGACAGCCTTTCCCGTGCTTGAATTTTCCAAGGCGTTCCAGGTGGTCCGGGTAATGTTCCAGATAACCCATCATGTAGAGGGTCAGGTTCTGCTTTCGCGGGGAGAACCCGGTGATGAACCAGTCCCCTTCCCTGCCACTGGCGTATTTGTAGTGGTACTCCCCGAATCCCACGATGGATTCCCCCCACATCTTTGGTTTTGAACCGGTTAACTTCTCCATGAATGCAGCTATGTTCAGGCAGTCTGCTTTTCTTTTCGGATTTTCGATTTGTTCCAGAAATTCCGGAACACTTTTTGCAGTTGGTTTGGTCTTGTTTTCAGCCATAGGTGTTATTTCTCTTTTGAATAATACAACGGATGAATATAACGTTTGTTTAGCAGCAGGTGGCCGGGACCTGGGATATTGTTAATTTTGTACCATAATTCGAGCATATGAAACACGTAAGTACAAGAATAACCCTTGTTTTTCTGATCCTTTCAGGGATCGTTCTTTTTAAGGCATGTGAAAAAGATCCTCCGGGAAGTGACCTTCCGGATGAGGTCCTGGTACTCAACCACTGGATCTGGGATGGAATGAACGACGCCTATCTGTGGGAAGCCTACCTTCCCGACCTGGATCCGGATGTTGAACCGGACCCTGAACAATTCTTTTATGATCTGCTCTATGTGGATGACCATGAATCCTGGATCACGGACGATTATGAAGCACTCGCCGCCCTGTTCGACGGGGTGCAGATGGCCACCGGGATGTCCGTTTACCCGATGATCTACACCGGGTCACAGGTGGTCAGTTTTGTGGAGTATGTGACGCCAGGCACGCCGGCGGCCGATTCGGGAATCGCCCGGGGTGATATTATCTATACCATTGACGGGAACATCCTGACCACGAATAATTACTTTGACCTGTACTATCAGAATACGGCCACCTTCGGGTTTGCGGACTGGAACGGAACTGCCATGGTTCCGAATGGTACGGAGATCACCCTGGAAGCCGCCATGCTGAATCAGAACCCGGTGGTCCACCAGGAGGTGATCGACTACCAGGGACAGAAGATCGGATATTTTGTATACACCCAGTTCACGCCGGGAC
>CAYRLP010000278.1:0-4752 GCA_964424935.1 uncultured Bacteroides sp. | reverse complement strand
GGACTGGTCCACATTTACAGCTCCGTCAAAAATCCGGATGGTGACGCTGTGGTTCCCCACATGTTCGTTGGCCGGTGTTCCGCTCAGGACATGGGTGGCAACATCGAAGGTCAGCCAGGCGGGGAGCACTGGTGCACTGAACGTAAGGGTGTTCCCGTCCGGGTCAGTGGCCGTGGCCGTATAGCTGTAGAGTGCTCCCTGCGTGGCCACGGTAATGGGTGTGGAGGTGAAAACGGGCGGATCGTTGGTATCGCCCACGGTAATCACAAAGGACTGATCCACATCCACGGATCCGTCATTGATCCGCAGGGTGACGGGATGGTCCCCTACGTGTTCGTTCCCTGGCGTTCCGCTCAGAATATGAGTGGTCGCGTTGAAGGTCAGCCAGGCAGGAAGCACCGGAGCACTCCAGGTCAGGGCATTCCCGTCCACATCTTCCGCAGTGGCTGTATAATTGTAGGCGATCCCCTGGGTGGCCAAGGTGATCGGTGTGGAAGTAAAAGTGGGAGGATCGTTCACGTTGATGACCTGGATCACAAAAATCTGGTCTGTGGTGTCGATTCCGTCTGTGACCTGGAGCGTGACATTATTGTTCCCCACATTTTCATTGGCGGGTATCCCGCTCAGCACATGCGTGGATACATTGAAGGTGAGCCAGGCGGGAAGCACGGGTGCCATGAAGGTAAGCGCGTTCCCGTCCAGGTCAGTGGCCGTGGCAGTGTAGTTGTAAGCGGCTCCCTGCAGCACGGAGGTGACGGGGGTGGAGGTAAAGGTAGGTGGATCATTTTCATTGGCCACCACGATAGTAAAGCTCTGGTCCACATCCACCGTTCCATCGTTCACCCGAAGGGTCACCGGGTGGTTCCCCACATGTTCGTTGCCGGGGATTCCGGTGAGCAGGTGGGAGGAGGTATTGAAGGTCAGCCATGCCGGGAGCACAGGGGCGCTCCAGGTAAGGGTGTTCCCGTCCGCATCCGTGGCGGTGGCCGTGTAATTATAGGCGGCTCCCTGCAGGACCGCAGTTACAGGCGTGGAGGTAAAGACAGGAGGATCGTTTATATCGGCTACCTGGATCACGAAGGTCTGGTCCACATCGACTGTCCCGTCGTTGACCCTGAGGGTCACTGTGTTGTCTCCCACATTCTCGTTGGCGGGTGTACCGCTCAGGATGTGTGTGGAGGTATTGAAGGTCAGCCAGGCCGGGAGAACAGGGGCACTCCAGGTAAGGGCGTTCCCGTCGATATCCACGGCCGTGGCAGTGTAGGTGTATATACTGCCCTGGGTACCCGTGGTAATGGGAGTGGAGGTAAAGGTGGGCGGGTCATTCACATTGGCCACCGAGATTACGAAAACCTGGTCCGTATTCACCGTTCCGTCATTCACCCTCAGGGTGACGTTGTGGTCACCCACATGGTCATTGGTCGGCGTACCGCTCAGGAGCTGGGTGGAGACATTAAAAGTGAGCCAGGCGGGAAGTACGGGAGCGCTCCAGGTGAGTGCGTCCCCGTCCACATCGGTGGCTGCGGCCGTATAGCTGTATGCAACCCCCTGGGTGGCCGTGGTGATCGGGGTGGTGGTGAAGACGGGCGCATCATTGATATTGGCAACCGAGATCACGAAGGCCTGGTCCGTATTCACCGTTCCGTCGTTTACCCTCAGGGTGACGTTGTGATCCCCCACATCCCCGCTGCCCGGTGTTCCGCTCAGGATATGGGTGGAAATATTGAAATTGAGCCAGGCCGGTAGCACCTGGGCACTCCAGGTAAGGGCATCCCCGTCCACATCCTCGGCCGTGGCTGTGTAGGAGTAGGCGGTCCCCTGGGTGGCTGTGGTGATGGGTGTAGAGGTAAAGACGGGTGGATCATTGATATTGGCAACGGATATGGTAAAGGCCTGGTCCACGTTCACCGTTCCATCGTTGATCCGCAGGGTCACGCTGTTATTACCCACATCCCCGCTGCCCGGTGTTCCGCTCAGGATGTGTGTGGTGGCATTGAAGGTCAGCCAGCCGGAGGCCGGAAGCACAGGAGCGCTCCAGGTAAGGACATCCCCGACGTCGATGTCCGTGGCTGTGGCTGTATAGGAATAGGCGGTTCCCTGGGTGCCATTGGTGATCGGAGTGGAGGTAAAGGTGGGGGCATCATTTATGTTGGCCACTGCGATCACAAAGACCTGGTCCACATTCACCGTTCCGTCGTATACCCGCAGGGTGACGTTGTTATCCCCCACGTCGTCATTGGTGGGCGTTCCGCTCAGAATATGCGTGGAGGTATTGAAATTCAGCCAGCCCGGAAGCACAGGAGCGCTCCAGGTGAGCGCGTCCCCGTCCGCATCCGTGGCTGTGGCCGTATAGGAGTAAGCGGTTCCCTGGGTGGCTGTGGTGATTGGGGTGGAAGTGAAGACAGGGGCATCATTGATGTTGGCAACTGCAATGGTAAAGACCTGGTCCACATTCCCCGATCCGTCGTTTATGCGCAGGGTGACATTGTTATCCCCCACATCCCCGCTGCCCGGTGTTCCGCTCAGTACATGGGTCCCGGTGTTGAAATTCAGCCAGCCCGAAGCCGGCAGCACAGGGGCACTCCAGGTAAGGACATCCCCAACGTCAATGTCATTGGCCGTGGCCGTATAGGAGTAGGCAGCTCCTTGTGTACCTGTGGTGATAGGGGTGGAGGTAAAGGTGGGGGGATCGTTTACATTGGCCACCGAAATCACAAAAACCTGATCCACGTTAACCATTCCGTCATTGATACGGATGGTGACATTGTTATCCCCCACATCGTCATTGGTCGGTGTCCCGCTCAGTACGTGCGTCCCGGTATTGAAGGTGAGCCAGCCCGAGGTCGGAAGCACGGGAGCGCTCCAGGTGAGGGCATCTCCGTCCGGGTCGGTCGCCGTTGCCGTATAGGAATAGCCCGATCCCTGCGTAGCGGAAGTAATGGCAGTGGAGGTGAAACTGGGTGCTGCATTGACCGCCCGCAGCTCGACCACGGTGGAGTCCCTGGCTGTGGTAGCGGCAAAGGTGGCACTTCCGTAAAGGACAGTGGAGGTGACCGTCTCCCCTTCGGGGACACCGCTTGAACAGAATCGGTAGGAAATGGTATTGCCGGCCGTATATCCATCGACCCCTCCTGTCCCAGAATTATCAACCAGGGTGGTAATAACCAGAGGATTAGCCGGAGTAAGCGTATTGGCCAGTAATCCCGTACCCACACAGACTGCTCCGTCAAAAATCGCGATCTGATCACCGGATTTCATGTTGGTGCCATCTATGGTGGCCAGCTGGATGGTAAATATCATGGAATCCTGGGAGGCAGCGGACCAGGCGGGGGTCCAGCACTGGGCAAATGCTCCGGAAGCAGCCAGGAGCAGGATCCCTATGGCAAGCGTAAATCTTTTCATTTCTTTTCTGACATCTAGGTTACATTCAATCCAATTGGGGCTTTGCAGCCTGATTTCAGTGGGTAGGAACGCTGTATGAATGTAAGCAAAAAAACGTGCTTTTTTTCTGATGCAATTTGCAAAGAAATTCTGCTTCAGTAAATGACTAATTGACTAAATACTGCCAACTTTAGACGACCGTTGGCGGGGTTAAGATTGGCCGGATCGGAGACTGCCGGATTAAGAGACTGAGCGACAGCTTTGTATTCATGCTCAGGGGGATCTCTTTCGGGCTATAAGTCCAGTCAATGCACCGGATGCACTTATTTGACCAGCCCCGCAGACCCTCCGGGATGCTTTCAGGGGATTTGACGAAATAATGTCATTCGGGGATGAAAAAACGGATTATTTCCATGAGCTGTACCTAGCCGTCAAAGGGGATCCCTTTCAGGGCCCGGAATTTCTTCCTCCTTTTCTGCCTGATGCGGAGCAGGATGAAAATCCCGGCCAGGAGGAGGATGAAGGCTCCGATGATGAACGCCTCCCAGGTACGCGTTTCGGGAGAGGAGAGCAGGACCGCTTCGTGTTTGATCAGGTAGCCCGCGAGTATGTTTACCAGGCACTCCGGGATCAGTCCGACGGCGGTCCCCGCCAGATAGGAGCGGGAGGTGATGCTGCTCAGGGGAAAGCTAAAATTAATCACGTTGGTGGGGATGATATAAATGGCCCGGCTGAAGGCCACAGTCCACAATCCGTATTTGTCGATTCGCTTGTTGATCCGTTTGATCAGTTTCTTCTCCCCGTATTTTCTCTGAAAATAGCCGGTAAATGCACTGCGCACCATCCAGAAGGAGACCATGACGGAAAGCAGGTTCACTCCCCAGCAGATCAGAATTCCAGGAACCAGGTTCAGCAGGAAGCCCATGGCCATGGAAAGATAGAAGATGGGCAGACCCGAAATGGTGCTGAGAAGGGTGATGATACAGAGAACAACAACCAGGTAAACCAGCCGCTGATCGGTAAAGACAAGCCGTTCGAAAAGAAGGGTCTGTGCATCGGTCCCCGCAGTCAGCCAGAAGAAGGTCCCGGCGGCAAGCAGGATAAATGCGAGGATAAAGATGCGCAGCAGTTTCACTTAGAGCCTCCTATTTACCGGTAGAGATAGAGCCACCCGGTATAACGTGTTGGGGATGTGGCATCCGTTCCGTCCATGCTGCCGTCCGATCCTTTATTCCCGCCGAACAGGTTCCAGTTTTCGAAGATGGTGGGATCGTTGAATTCCGCCCCGTCATAGCCAGTGGCCTCCACCACGTAATAATACTGGCCCTCAGGTGCTTTCCGGTTGCTGCCATGCAGGGTGCCGTCCCATCC
>CAYRLP010000277.1:0-4762 GCA_964424935.1 uncultured Bacteroides sp. | reverse complement strand
AAGCAGATCCGTCTGCAGGGCAGCTGTGCGATTGCCGGGGAATATCCGGCCGCCCTGGATATGATTGCACGTAAGGCGGTTCGCGTGGAAGCCATTCTGAGTGCGGAGGCACCTCTTTCTGAAGGGTCGGATTGGTTCAAAAGGCTGTACAACAAGGAACCCGGATTGATCAAAGTCGTATTAATACCCTGATGAGCGATCAACTGAGAACAGCAATCGTGGGGATCGGAAAGGTTACGGACCTGCACGCCAGGGCTCTGGTCCGACTCAAGGAATCCTGCTTTACCGCTGTATGCGGAAGGGACAGGGATAAGACCGGGAACTATGCGGCAAAATACGGAATTAAGGCCTACACGGATGTGGCCGAAATGGTTTCCGGGGAAAAGATCGATGCAGTGATTATCTGCACTCCACATCCCAATCATCGCGATCCCGTCCTGGCCGCCATGGAAGCCGGAGCGCACGTGCTGGTCGAAAAACCCCTGGCCTCTACCCTGGAGGATTGTGATGCCATGATAGCGGCCTCCGAAAAATATGGCAGGCGGATAGGGGTGGTAAGTCAGCGCCGCTGGTACCGGCCGGTGCTTCGGGTCAGGGAAGCTATTCAGGCCGGGAAGATCGGCATTCCTGTTCTTGGCACCGTGAACATGCTGGGATGGCGTGATAAGACCTATTATGAAAGTGATCCATGGAGGGGAACCTGGAAGGGTGAGGGGGGAGGTGTCCTGGTGAACCAGGCGCCCCATCAGCTGGATCTGCTCCAGTGGTTCATGGGGGAGATTGATGAACTCTACGGGCTGTGGTCCAACCTGAACCACCCTTATCTCGAGGTGGAGGATACGGCCAACGCCATATTAAAGTTCAAAAGCGGAGCTGTGGCCAATATCCTGGTATCAAACGCCCAGAAGCCGGGTATTTTCGGAAAGGTCCATGTCCACGGCGCAACGGAGCTTCTGTAGGGGTCCAGACCGATGGGGGTGCCATGTTTGTGGCGGGAATGTCCTCCATCCAGGAACCACCCGTGAATGACCTCTGGACCATTCCGGGTGAAGAGTCCCAGCTGCAGCTCTGGGTGAAGGAGGATGCTGATTTTTTCAACAGTCTTCCCAGCGCCATGGACTATTTCCATGAGCGGAATGTGGAGGATTTCTTATGTGCTGTGCTCGAAGGAAGGGATCCCCTGATCACGGGTCAGGAAGGACGGGTCACCGTGGAGATTTTCACGGCCATCTACCGCTCGACACGAGACAGGCAGCCTGTGAGTTGGCCCCTGAAGCCTGAATATGGTTCTGATTTTGACGGAAGGCTCTGATTTTTACATTTAAAATCTGGCATAACCGGCACAAAATTAGTAGGTTTATACCGAAAGAAGCCTGTCATTCCCGAACCGGGTTGAACCCATGTGAGATGAAAAAGTATTCGCATATACCGGTATGTACCGGATTCATGCTGCTGATTGCACTCAGTTCATGCAGCAGCCCCGTTCCTGAAACGAACTCCTCTGAAGTGGTCCTGTGGTACGAGCAACCTGCATCGGACTGGAACGAGGCGCTCCCCATCGGGAACGGACGACTGGGTGCCATGGTGTTCGGCAGAACGGACGAGGAGCGGATTCAGCTGAACGAAAAGTCCCTCTGGTGCCAGAAGGGTTCCTATGAGAACAGCGACGGGACCACGGCTATCCCGGAAATACGGAAACTGCTGTTTGATGGCAGGTACCGGGAAGCCCAGGAGGTGGCAATTAATGAGTTGTTGCAGAAGAGGCTCCCGGACGGAACCAATGCATACCAGACCCTCGGGGATCTGACCATCGCCTATGCGGATACCGGGGCGGTTTCCGATTACAAAAGAATGCTCCGTCTCGACAGTGCCCTGGTCCGGGTGGATTATAAACGCAACGGCATTGGGTACCACCGCCAGATATTTTCCTCGGCCGTGAACAATGTGATTGTATTCAAGGAGCGGGCCGGTCAGGGAGGCAAGATCAATTGTACACTCCGGCTCTCGCGTCCGGGCGAAGGAGAGGTGGTCATGTACAAGGACAAGATGATTGTCATGAAACAGCATGTGGAGGACGGCCGCGGGGTGCTGTTCGAAACCCGGGTGAAGGTGCTTCTGAAGGATGGGCGTCTCCACCCTACCGGATTCGGGCTGGAGGTCCATTCCTGTACAGATCTTGAGATCAGGATCTTTGCAGCCACTGATTATTTAGGGGAGGCCCACTGGGAGGATTGCGAGGAGTGCATGATCCGAACCATGAGATGCAATTACAACCGGGTCCTGACGGAACATGTGAAAGATTACCAGGGCCTCTTTAACAGGGTCTCCCTGGACCTGGGTACCTCACCTGCCTCCGGGTTGCCTACCGATCAGAGGCTGGAAGAGGTTTCCAGGGGAACCAGGGATCCGGGTCTGGCTGCCCTTTACTTTAATTTTGGCCGCTACCTGCTGATCAGCAGCTCCAGAGAGGGGAACCTGCCGACCAACCTACCGGCCAACCTGCAGGGGATCTGGAATAAGGATCTGGTGCCGCCGTGGAATTCCGATTACCATATCAATATTAATCTGCAGATGAATTACTGGCCGGCAGAGGTGACCAACCTGTCGGAGTGCCATCTTCCCTTTTTGAAGTTCCTCGGGGATTTGAGGGAAAACGGACGTGAAACAGCCCGGGTGACCTATAATTGCAGGGGCTTTGTGGCACATCATACGACCGATGTATGGCACCAGACAGAACTGTTCGGTTCACCCGGCTGGGGCATGTGGCCCATGGGAGCCGCGTGGTCCGCCACACATATCTGGGAGCACTACCTATTCACCGGCGATCTGGATTTCCTGTCGGATTATGGATATGATGTGATGCGTGAAGCCGCCCTCTTCATGTCCGATTTCCTGGTGGAAAATCCCCATACCGGGAAACTGGTGACCGGGCCATCCATTTCACCCGAGAACTGGTTCATTACTCCGGCCGGCGATACGGCGGCCATCAATATGGGCCCGGCCATGGATCTGCAGATCGTATGGCATCTCTTCAATTCGGTGATCGAAGCCAGCAAGGTCCTGGACCGGGATGAAGAATTCAGATCGTTGCTCGAAGCCCAGCTGGAACAACTGGCACCAGTGAAGATAGGCAGTGACGGCAGGATCCTCGAATGGTCCGATGAGTCCCTCAGGGAGGTGGAACCCGGTCACCGGCATATGTCGCATCTCTACGGCCTGTATCCTTCTCCGCAGTATAACTGGTCCGATACCCCGGAGTATATGGAGGCTGCCCAGAAGGTGCTTGATTACCGGCTGGCACACGGCGGCGGGCATACAGGGTGGAGCAGGGCCTGGATCATCAACTTTTATGCCCGTCTGAAACAACCGGAGCAGGCATATGATCACCTGCTGAAACTCCTGGAAAAATCCACACTCCCCAATCTTTTCGACAACCATCCTCCCTTCCAGATAGACGGGAATTTCGGGGGAACGGCAGGTATTGCAGAAATGCTCCTGCAGTCTCATGCCGGGTATGTGGACCTCCTGCCGGCCCTGCCCGAAGCATGGAAAAACGGAAAGGTCTCGGGACTGATGGCCCGGGGCGGGTTCGAGGTGGATATGGAATGGAAGGATGGGCAGCTGTCGCAGGTGGATGTCCTTTCCTTACTGGGGAACAGGCTGGTCCTGCGATACGGGGAAAAGCAGGTGGAGATGGATACAAAAACCGGGCAGACCCTGAGCCTGATTTCCGATCTGCAGCAGCTTTGATATCCGAGTGGTCCGTTCCCGGCATTCTCCGGATACAGGCTTTTTCAGCAAGATGGTTTCGGGAATGATTCATATGAATTTCATATCTTGTATGTAATAAACTATGAGATTATGAGTAAAATAGTCCGTTCAGGACACATCGGTGTCCTCACCTCAGGAGGAGACACCCCAGGGTTGAATGCCGCGATCCGGGGGATCGGGAAAAAAGCCACCCAGGGATACAACATGCAGGTTATAGGGTTCAAAGATGGATTCAGGGGTTTGATGGAGAACCGTTCGGTGCGGCTTGATAACAGCATGCTTTCAGGGATCCTGACCCTGGGAGGGACCATCCTGGGGACCAGTAGGGACAAGCCTCATAAGATGCCCATGGGCGGGAAGCTGGTGGATATGACGGATGTGATCGTGGAAAACTACCACAAAAATCACCTGGATGTGCTGGTCTGCCTGGGGGGAGGGGGGACCCTGAAAAATGCCTACAGGCTCTCCAAAGCCGGATGCAACATCATCACCCTGCCCAAGACCATTGACAATGATATTGTCGGGACCGATGTGACCTTTGGGTTTGACACAGCCCTGGGGATTGCCGTGGATGCCATCGACCGCCTGCACAGCACTGCTTCCAGCCACCACCGGATCATTATCGTGGAGATCATGGGGCATAAGGTGGGATGGCTGGCGCTGGGAGCCGGTATGGCCGGGGGGGCAGATGCCATTCTGATCCCCGAGATCCCCTACACCATCGATAAACTGGCGGACAGCATCCTGGACAGAGTGAGCCGCGGAAAGCGCTTCAGTATCGTAGCAGTGGCCGAAGGGGCCCTTACGGTGGAGGGAGCCAATAAGATCAGGGCTGTGGAGAAAAAACTGGAGGAAGCCGAAGGGGAGGAACGGACGAAGTTGAAGGAAAAACTGAGGGATCTGGACCAGGAATACCGGGGATCCACCATGGATATGGCAAATGATTTACAGCTGATTACCGGTCTTGAAACAAGGGTGACCATCCTGGGGC
>CAYRLP010000276.1:0-4807 GCA_964424935.1 uncultured Bacteroides sp. | reverse complement strand
TCCCTGATGCTTGTTGCGGCTTTCAGGTCCGCCGCAGGCGGATCAAAGGATTCCACCGTGGCGGTCCCGCCGGTCTCCCTGATCTCATAAGAATTCTGAGAAAGGGTCAGGACGGCCCTTTCCGTAAGGATCTCCACTTTTCCAAAAGCTTTTCCGCTGAATACCTTCTTGGTAACCACCAGCGGGGAGACCGATTCCGGAACCGCGTTAACGCCCGCTGCCAGTCCGGCCTTTAAACGGACCGCGAGGCGTGGTGCCAGGGCTTTGCCTGCATTGTTGTGTGCCATCACCAGCACTTTTGCACCGCTCTTTTCCATGGCTGCCGCGATGATTGCCGTATATACCTGGTTATCAAGTCCGGATGGGGCTCCATCAACGCTCCAGACCTTTGAGGCACCAAAATTGCCCAGGCCTGACAGGGCAGCCTGGTCCACCTTGCCGATAGAGAGAGCCGTCACCTCGCCCCCAACCAATCCGGCCACACTTTTTGCATAGGACACCAATTCATAGGAAAGCTTTTTGAATTTGCCATCCCAGTTTTCCGTATAAACTAATACTGACATATACTGTAGGTTAGTTAGTTATCAATTAAGTGCTTAAAGAACCTTGGCCTCGTTCTGGAGGAGGTTGACCAGTTCTTTTACATTGTCTGCATCCACAATCTTGCACGGGGCCTTGGGCTCCGGCATGACAAAGGACCGGATGCTGGTAAAGGATTCCGTATCCACGGCCGGAGCCACCTGCAGGGGCTTTTTCCGGGCCATCATAATGCCGCGCATGGCTGCGATCCTGGGCTCCTTGGCGATCCCTTTCTGTACGATGGCCACAAAGGGTGCAGGTACGCTCACCTCTTCCTTGCCTCCGTCGATGTCCCGGGAAAGAACCACTTCCTGTCCCTCGAACTTCAAACCGGAAACGGCGGATACCGAAGGGATCCCCATAATCTCAGAGATCATTCCCCCCACTGCGGATCCGTTGTAGTCACTGGATTCGATCCCGCATAGAATGGCACTGTAATCCCCACTTCCCGCAACAGATGCCAGCTGGCTTGCCACATAGAATGCATCGGCAGACTGCCCGTCCACACGGATGGCATCGTCGGCTCCAATGGCCAGTGCCTTTCTCAGGGTGGGTTCCACCGTGGCCCCTCCCACCGTCACCACAGTCACATTGGATACCGGATTGGAAGCATCCTCCTTCAACTCCACGGCCCGTGTAAGAGCCAGTTCATCCCAGGGATTAATGATCCATTGTACCCCGCTATCATCGAAGGTGGAGAGATCGTTCGAAAATCTCACCTTGGTGGTTGTGTCCGGTACATTGCTAATACAAACAAGAATACGCATAATGATCTGTTTTTAAGACCTGACAAATATAAAAGAATTCTAAAAATGACCCATAGAAACAGGGTTATCTAAAATCAATCCAAAAAGCCGGGGATCCTATGAATTATCAGGCTGATAATCAGCAGGATTAAATGACCGCTTATTTCAAAACTGCTTCAAGCAGTCGCATATTTCCCTTCAGGCAGAACTGATCCCTGAAATACCCGCTTACCCTAGCCCGTGTTGCTGATGTTCACCAGGCGTTCCCGGTCCTTCATCAGGATGTTTTTTCCTTCAAGGATGAGCATGCCCTCTTTCTCGAATTCCTTTAAGAACTTGATCACACTTTCCACAGATATGGAAGCGAAATCGGCGATGTCCTGCCTGGTAAGGTGGTTAAACACACCTTCACTTCGAAGTGCTTCGGAATCCAGGTAAAGCAGTGCCGTAGCGAGTTTTCCCCTCATCTGCTTGTAGGAGAGGCTGGAGACAAGATCCACCAGATGTTTTTCTGAAGTGAGGTTCTTTGAGGTAATCCGGAAACCGAACTGCGGATTGGTCTGCAGGAGATGTCTCAGACTCTCCTTTTCGATCATCAGCAACTCGGAATCTTTCATGGCTACAGCTGAATAGGTATAGGTCCGTTCCCCGAACAGGGTAGAGAAGGCCAGGAAATCACCGCTCCGGGAGATCCACAGATTCTGCACCTTGTTCCTTCCGGTTTGCAGGTACACACGGACCAGCCCCGACTGGATAAACAATACATAGGGTGCAAGGGCCCCCTGCTTAAAGATGGTCTCCCCTTTCAGGTAAGTAATCTGAGTCCGGTTCTTGCTGAGCGCTTCAAGATCTTCCCTGGAAATCAGCTGAAAGCAGTCCGGTTCCTGCATCCGGTTCATCCCCCCCTTGCCATCACTGAGTCTAGTCATCAAGCATTCACCTTATTAATACTACCCAAAGATAACTGAAAAATCATAGTAAAAAAGCTATCATATGCCGGTACCAACAAGGACCTCCCTTCCAACAAAAACCGGATCTTTGCGTCTATCATTTTATCAGATCGTTTAACTTCTAAAAAGTAAGAAATAATGAAAATGTTGCACACGAATTTACACGAGATAGAAACCGCCGCTGAACTGGAGAAGCTGATTTCTGAAAACGAAAACGTTATGGTTTGCTGCGGCCGGATGGGTCCCATGTGTATTCCCGTATATGACGTCATGGAAGAACTGGAAGAAGATCGTACCGATGTGAAATTTGCCGTCATGGCCTTCGATTCACCTGAAGCCGGGATCATCCGCAACGATGAGGCATGCCGGGGATTTATGGGACTGCCCTTCACCATGTATTACAAGAACGGTAAGGTGGCCCACGCCACATCCAGCATACAGAACATGCAGCAGGTAACTGCGATCCTGGATACGAAATTCAGTACATCGAATGTGGAAAGTGCCTAAACATGAATTCGGAAGAGATATTTGATGTTATCATTGTCGGGGGTGGGGCTGCGGGTCTCACCGCCGGCATTTACAGTTCCAGGGCAAAACTCTCCACGCTCATATTGAATGAGGGGGCCATCGGGGGACAGATGGTGCTGACCGAAGAAATTGCCAATTATCCCGGCGTGGAGAAGACCAGCGGTTATCTACTCGCAAATACCATGAAACAACAGGCCAAAGAGTTTGGCTGCAAGATCAAATCCAACCTGAAGATCAGGACCTACGACCTGGAAGGGGAGATCAAACGTATTGTTCTGGAAGATGGCAGGGAATTCCTTTCCAGGAGCGTGATCCTGGCGCCGGGAGGCCGTCCCAGACCCCTTCAGATACCTGGTGAGGAGCGGTTTAAAGGGAGCGGGATCTCCTACTGTGCCACCTGCGACGGGGAATTCTTTACCGGGAAAGAGGTGATCGTCGTCGGCGGGGGAAACTCGGCCCTGGAGGAGGCCGTCGCCCTGACCACCCATGCCGAAAAAGTCATCATTGTACACCAGTTTGATCAATTCCAGGCCTTTAAGCATGCCGTGGATCAGGCAGAAATGAATCCGAAGATCGAATTTATCATGGAGTCGGAGCTGCGTTCCTTCTCGGGGAACGGGGTCCTGCAGGAGGTCAGCATGGAACATCTGCCCTCGGGAAAGACCAGATCCATGAAGATCGACGGGGTTTTTATATTCGCAGGATACATCCCCAATACCTCCGACCTGAAAGGCATTATCCCGCTGAATGAGCGGAACGAAATCATTGTGGATTCTGAGATGAGAACCTCGTTCCCCGGTGTTTTTGCAGCAGGGGACTGCGTCGTAAAAAAATACAGGCAGGTAACGACCGCAGTGGCCGATGGCACCATTGCCTCCCTGAGCGCGGCGGAATACCTCCGATCGTAACTATAAACAGCTAAAAATGGCAGTGAAAGAAAAAGAGGTGGTAAGCACCCGATGGCTGGAAAACATGGCCTTTGAATCAGAGATTAACGGACATAAAATAATCATTGATGCGGAGCCCGATGTAGGTGGGCAGGACCTGGGACCCAGGCCCAAACCGTTTATGCTGGCTGCCCTGGGGGGATGTACCGCCATGGATGTGGTATCCATCCTGAAGAAAATGCGGGTGGACTTCAAGAGCCTCAATGTAATCGTGGAAGGAGGCCTTACCACGGAACACCCCAGACATTTCAATAAGATTCACGTTATCTACGAAGTGGAGGGTCGGGACCTTCCGCTGGATAAGATTGAGAAGGCCGTATCCCTGTCCGAAGATAAATACTGCGGAGTCAGTGTCGTCTATAAGCAAGTCATGGAAATGACCTCCGAGATCCGCATCAAGGAATAGAACATTCAAGATACCTGCATCGTTCCAGGCGGTGCATCATACCACCCTGTTTATGGTTCCGGGTGGTCTTATGTTTAGAAGAGGCTGTACCTTACGTGCAGCCTCTTTTTACGTTAAGGCTGTCTGGCCTGGAAGCCTATAAATGTTTTGCGCAGCAAAAGATTTTAAGCGACAGTCAGACAGCCATAACGAAAGAGGGCATCCCTTTGGGACACCCTCTTCTTGTGTTTATCAGTGTGTTATGGAACCGAGCTTGCGAGCTCGGCGAAGCCAATGTCAGGCCTGCCCGGTTGGCCCACCGAAGGTCATCGGGATAACCGGTCCGCCATGGGATTCGATGTGCTTTATCGGCCCATGTACTTTTTCATACTTCTCCACATTGTCCTGCAGCGCCTGGAGCAAACGCTTGGCATGTTCAGGGGTCAGGATCACCCTGGATTTGACCTCCGCTTTGGGTATGCCCGGCATGACCCTGACAAAATCCAGAACAAACTCGGATGATGAATGGGTAATGATTGCCAGGTTGGAGTAGGTGCCTTGGGCAACCTCCTCTTTCAGTTCAATTTGGATCTGGTTCTTCTTGGCTTTATCTTCCATTTTTAACTAGGTTAGTCCTGGACACGTTCTTCAGATACTTCGGTCTCGTCGGAG
>CAYRLP010000275.1:0-4808 GCA_964424935.1 uncultured Bacteroides sp. | reverse complement strand
CCGTTAAGGCAGCCAATGATTCCGTCATTATGAATGTGGAGACCTATTTCATCTGGGCCAAAAACTTCTGGCAGAGATTTCAAAAACATCCCCGGAGCAGATGAATATCCTGATCCTGACCAATAAACTCCCGTTCCCCCCGAGGGATGGAGGTTCCATTGCCACGCTCAACATGATAAACGGCCTGAACCATGCCGGTAACCGGATCACCTGTCTGGCTCTGAATACAAACAAACACCCTTATCCGGTGGAGGAGATCCCCGGCCAACTCGGGGAACACATCCGTTTCATCGGCGTGGATTGCAACAGCAACATCCGGCCCCTGCGCCTGATGACCAACCTGCTCTTCTCCAGGCACCCCTATATTGCGGAGCGGTTCAATGTTCAGACCTTCCGTAAAGCCCTCGGAAACCTTCTGGAGGAGGAAACCTTTGATGTGATCCAGCTGGAAGGCCCCTACCCGGGTCAGTACCTGGATCTGATCCGGAAACACAGCCATGCCAGGATCTCGTTTCGGGCACACAATGTGGAGCACCTCATCTGGCAGAGAAAAGCCATACATGAGAGGTCCCCACTGATCAGATGGTACCTGAAAAACATGGCGCAGAGGCTGAAACGATATGAGCTGCAGGTGGCCCGACAGGCCGATTTTCTGATCCCGATCAGTGACCGGGATGGATCCAGTTTCAGGGAACTGGGAGTGCAGAATCCGCAGCTTACAATTCCTGCCGGACTGATCCTGGAACGGTATCCCCTGACCTCTCCGCCGGCGGACCGTTCCATCTATTTTATCGGGGCACTGGACTGGCTGCCCAACCAGGAAGGGCTCCTCTGGTTCCTGAAGCATGTTTTTGATCTGCTGCTCGCCCGGCAGCCGGATCTCAGGTTCCATGTGGCAGGCAGGAATGCACCCGCGAATTTTGTAAAAAGGCTGAACCATCCCGGCATTACCTATCACGGCGAGGTGGAGGATGCGGTTCAGTTTATGCAGGCCTACCGGGTAATGGTGGCCCCGCTCCTGACGGGAAGCGGGATCCGTATCAAGGTCCTGGAAGGCATGGCCCTGGGCAGACCTGTGGTCACCACCTCTGCGGGGATCGAGGGCATCCCGCTCCCGGACTACCCTGGTGTGGCGGTGACGGACGATCCGGAACAATTCAGCGCCCAGGTGATCCGCCTGCTTGAAAAGGCCGCTGACCCGGACCTGCAGATGAGGGAAGCCCGCGGGTTTATCAGCAGCCATTTCGATACCTTTGAACTTTCAGAACGCTTAAGCCGGTTCTACACTGCCGAATTATGATCGCCCTGCAGCTCATATTCTGGATCTGCCTCTTCCTGGTTCTATACACCTACTGGTTCTTCCCGTTGATCCTGAAAGGACTGGCCGGGCAACGAAGCATCCATGCCCGCTCATTCGATCCGGAAGAACTCCCCCTGATCTCTGTGCTTATTGCGGCATACAACGAAGAGAGGGTCATTGACAAGAAAATAGAAACGGTGCTTAAAAACACCTATCCTCCGGATAAACTGGAGATCCTGGTGGGATCGGATGCCTCCACGGACCGTACCAATGAACTACTGCAGGAACGACAGCAAATCTGCCCGGCCATGAAGCTCTTCCTGTTCGAAACAAGGACGGGGAAACCGGGAATCATTAACCGGCTGGCAGGTGAGGCACGGGGGGACATCCTGGTGATCACGGATGCCAACACGATGCTTCAGGAGGACACCCTCTTCGAACTGGTCCGTTTTTTCAAAGAGGAAGGCATCGGACTGGTTGATTCCAGGATGATCAGCACCGGGGTCAAGGGGGGAGGGATCTCCGTACAGGAAGAATACTATACCGGCCGGGAAGTCCGCCTGAAACACTATGAAAGCGTGCTCTGGGGATCCATGATGGGCCCCTCCGGCGGTTGCTATGCGGTCCGGAAATCACTCTATACTCCCGTTCCGGGCCACTTCCTGGTGGATGATTTCTTCATAAATATGTCCGTGCTCAGGAAAGGCTACTCCTGCATAAGCAACCTGCGGGCAACCGTCCTGGAGGAAGTCTCCAACAGCTCCCGGGAGGAATTCCGCAGAAAGAAGCGGATTTCTGCAGGAAATTATCAGAACCTGTTCAGGTTCCTTCGTTTGTTGTTCCTGGGCAGGAAAGGAGTCGGATTCTGCTTTCTTTCCCATAAGGTGATCAGGTGGCTTGTGCCCTTTCTGGCCATCGGGACCCTGTCCACTTCACTCCTTCTCGGGAGGGCCTCCCTGTTCTATCTCCTCCTGGCCATTCTGCAGTTCCTCTTCCTCTTAAGTCCAGTTCTTGATCATATCCTCAGGAAAATTAGAATTCAAAGTTTACCTTTGCATTTTATTTCACATTTCGTCCTGATGAACATGGCCCTGCTGGCCGGTTTCTTCAGGTTTGCAGGAGGAATCAAAAACAATGTCTGGCAGCCTACAAAAAGATACCAGGATTAAGCTCAACACCATAGACGAAGCCCTTGAGGATATTCGGAACGGCAGGATCATTATTGTGGTGGATGACGAGGACAGGGAGAATGAAGGGGATTTCATTTGCGCTGCGGAACTGGTCACTCCCGAAACCATCAATTTTATGGCTACCTACGGGAAGGGATTGATCTGCGCCTCCCTGACCGAGGACCGCTGTGAGGAACTGGACCTGCCCCTGATGGTAAGCAGCAACACCAGCAGTCATTCCACTGCCTTCACGGTTTCTGTGGATCTTCTGGGTCATGGATGTACCACGGGTATCTCCGCTAAGGACCGGGCCAAGACCATCCGGGCCCTGGTAGATCCGGACACGCGTCCCGACGACCTGGGCCGGCCGGGACATATCTTTCCCCTTCAATCCAAGCGACAGGGCGTGCTGAGGCGTGCCGGACATACCGAAGCGGCCGTGGACCTGGCCCGGCTCGCCGGACTGAAACCTGGAGGGGTCCTGGTGGAGATCATGAACGAGGACGGCTCCATGGCTCGCCTGCCAGAACTCGCCCGGATGGCGGAAGAGCACCATCTGAAGATTATTACCATCCGTGACCTGATTGCCTACCGGCTCACTTCGGATTCCATCTTGATCAAGGGAACCATGGTGCAGCTTCCCACGGAATACGGAGACTTCAACCTGATCCCGTTTATCCAGAAATCCAACGGACTGGAACATGTGGCGCTTACCAAGGGCTCCTGGAGTGAAAAAGATCAGGTCCTTGTACGGGTGCATTCCTCCTGTGTGACCGGTGATATTTTCGGCAGCTATCGCTGCGACTGCGGAAATCAACTGCACAAGGCCATGAAACTGGTCCAGAAAGTGGGTCAGGGTGCTATTATCTACCTCAACCAGGAAGGACGGGGAATCGGACTCTATAACAAAATGAGGGCATATAAGCTTCAGGAGGAGGGTCGCGACACCGTGGAAGCCAACCTGGAACTGGGCTTCGAGGAAGATGAACGGGACTACGGGGTGGGAGCGGGCATGTTACATGCACTGGGCATCCGGAAGATCAGGCTTCTTACCAATAACCCGGTGAAAAAGGCCGGTCTGGAAGGGTATGGAATGACCATCGAGGAGACCATTCCCCTGGAGATTCCATCCAACAAATACAACCAGTTTTACCTGGAGACCAAACGGGACAAAATGGGACACTTCCTGAATATTGCCAGGTATAATAATCCGCTTCGGGATGACTGATCAAGTGCCACGGATTGTCTATATGGGGACGCCCGGTTTTGCCGTGGGTCCCCTGCGAAAGCTGCTGGAATCCGGTTGTCATGTGGTTGGCGTGATCACCTCCCCGGACCGCCCTTCCGGACGGGGGAAAAAGTTGCGTGCATCCGATATAAAGTGTTTCCTCCTGGAACAGGGAAACACACTCCCCATTCTGCAGCCGGAAAATCTGAAGGATCCCGCATTTATTGAGGAACTTGCAGGCCTGGAGCCGGACCTGCAGGTGGTGGTTGCATTCCGTATGCTGCCCAGGTCGGTCTGGAGCATTCCCCGGCTGGGAACCTTCAACCTGCATGCCTCCCTGCTTCCCCAGTACCGTGGTGCGGCTCCCATTAACCACGTCCTGATCAACGGGGAGCGGGAGACCGGGGTCACCACATTCCTGATCGACGAACAGATTGATACCGGAAATATTCTGTTGCAGGAGCGGATCTCCATCCGTCCGGGTGAAACAGCCGGGGAACTGCACGACAGGCTGATGGAGCTGGGGGCCGGACTGGTCCTTGAAACGGTTCACCGCCTTTCGGAGGGAACGCTGGAGGCTACCCCGCAGGACCAGTATATGGTCCCGGGTGCGCCTCTTATGCAGGCACCAAAGATTTTCAAGGAAGATTGCCACCTGGACTGGAATCTTCCGGGTGAACAGCTCTTTAACAGGATACGGGGACTCAGTCCCCAACCGGGGGCCTTTGCCTTTCTGGAATCCGGTTCCGGATTACACGTCCAGATTAAGATCTACAGAGCGGCCTTTGAAAAAAGAGTGCACCGGGAGGCCCCGGGGTCCGTCTTCACCGATGGGAAACGCTACCTGCAGGTAGCAGTCCCCGACGGGATGCTCCGGGTGCTGTCCCTGCAGCAGGAAGGGAAACGTAGAATGGATATCGGTGATTTTCTGGCTGGTTTCCCCTTCAGGAACGGATTGTACCGGTTTTCCTGAGGTGTTTCAGATGCAGATCGATCCCTTCGGTCAGAAGATAATAGAGCCTGAGCGCATTGATGAATTGCAACTGGTAGGAGCGGGAGTACCTGCCTGAAATGAAAAATTCATAATTGTAATCCTCAATGGCTCCCATGG
>CAYRLP010000274.1:854-4819 GCA_964424935.1 uncultured Bacteroides sp. | reverse complement strand
CCTGTATGCCTACCTGCTTTACAGAAATTATCAGATTCATCATCCCTGAATCAGACCCATAACGGCAGAAAACCAGAAAAAATAGGGTCGGTTATCAAAAAATCCGGCCAGGATTATTGCTGCAATGCCGGAATTTTAGAAAACTTGTCTATATTGCGTAAATCCTAAACGTAAACCCAGAACGTTACACGCAAGATTGAGAAATATTCCTCAATATAAAACTTAAACCTATGGAAAATAAAAACAAGAACTTTGGGCTTGGTTTGTCAGTTATTGCCTCCATCTTTTTCATTTTTGGTTTTGTAACCAGCCTCAACAACATCTTAATTCCAAAACTTCAGCAAGTATTTGACTTGAGTAATTTTATGGCTCAGCTAGTAAATGGGGCCTTCTTTGTTACATACTTCTTCTTTTCTATTCCCTCAGGAGGAATTATAAGAAGAACAGGTTATAAAAATGCAATCATTATCGGGCTATTGCTAATTGGCTTAGGGGGCGTCATATTCTATCCTGCTGCATCCATGTTGTCATATCCCATGTTTTTAATTGCTATTTTCATCCTGGCCATTGGTGTAGTATTTCTTCAAACTGCTGCAAATCCTTATGTGGCTATTCTGGGATCACCCGATACGGCATCAGGTCGTTTGAACCTGACTCAGGCTTTGAATTCTATCGCAGTAACAATTGCTCCTATGATTGGCAGCTGGGCCTTCTTCAGAAATGTATCTGAAAATATTGACCAGGTAGCTCAGGCAGAATCAGTACGAGGACCATTTTTAATTGTTGCTGTAGTTGTAATTGTTGTTGCCATTATTATTAAATTGATCAAACTGCCTGAAATTGAAGAAGAAGATACAGGTGACAAAAAAAGCGTTTGGAAATATCCTCATGTATTACTTGGTGCTGTTGCTATTTTTACCTATGTAGGTGCTGAGGTGGCAAGTGCTTCATTTATAGTTCAATATATTGGTGAGCTTCAGCTAAATATAGACTCCGCAACTGCCGCAACCTATGTAGCTATTTACTGGGGTGGCGCTATGATTGGACGTTTATTTGGAGCCATCATGCTTTCAAACCTACCTAGAAACAAAGTTCTAACTTTTTCATTGATTGTACTGGCTTTCGCATTTCTGGCAGGATGGTTCATCACTGAATCCCTTACACTGGCAGCAGTATTCCTGGCAATATCTTTTGTTAATTTCTTAATGATGCAACTGGGCAGAAACAATACAAACCGTGTTCTGGCCGTATTTGCAATTGTTGCTTCTGCATTGTTGATATTCACTGTGGTTTCTGACGGTGTTTCCGCTATATGGGCCGTATGTTCGATCGGATTCTTCAATTCAGTTATGTTCCCGAACATATTTGCACTGGGAGTCAAAGGACTCGATTCCCACGAAATGGCATCAGCCTCAGGTATAATCAATACATTAATTGTTGGAGGTGCCCTGATTCCAATGTTAATGGGTGTAATTGCTGATGGGACTTCCATCCAGTTAGCCTACCTGCTTCCACTGGTTTGTTACTTATACATCTTCTTCTATGCAGTAAAAGGAAGCAAAATCGGTACGTCATAGAACCGGATAAGCAGTTGTATTCTTAAAACAGAATAATTTTCATAACATCCGGCCGGGAGGATAATCCCGGCCTGATTTTTTTTGATAAGCCACCCTGGTTTTTGTGTTTCTCCACCACTGTGTGTTTCATTTCGGTTTATCTTTAGTATATGGAAAGGATGAAAGCAGTGGAATGTGTGAAGTACGGTCCCCCGGAAGTCCTGCGGCTCACAGAGCTTGAAAAACCGGTTCCCGGAAACAACGAAGTATGCATAAAAATGCGCGCGACTGCAGTAACGGCAAGTGATTGTATCGTGCGTGGATTCAAAATTCCCCGGAGGGACCTGCGGGGGATCCTGATGGGATTGGTTCTCGGTTTTAGAAAACCCAGGAATCCCGTTCTGGGCATGATTGTTTCAGGGGAAGTTGAATCGGCAGGAAGAAATATGACACGATTTAAAACAGGCGATGCGGTCTATGGGTGGACGCTGAAAGGTGGATTCTCCATCCGCTTCGGCACCTATGCCGAATATACCTGTCTGCCCGAAAACAGTGTGATCGTAAGGAAACCTGACCATATCCCTTTCGAACAGGCCGCGGCGATCCCTTATGGCGCATTGATCGCCCTGCACTATCTGAAACGCGGAAACATAGAGAGTGGAAAAAGAGTGATGATCTACGGCGCTTCGGGAGCGATAGGTACCTCGGCGGTTCAACTGGCCAAATATTTCGGGACGGAGGTAACAGGCGTTTGCAGTACGAAGAACATGGAGCTGGTTAAATCACTGGGAGCAGATGATGTGATGGATTATACCAGGGATGATCCCCTTTCACAGGGCAAGGAATATGAGCTCATCCTGGATGCGGTGGGCCGTTGGAAGGACTCCCCGTTCAAGCAGCAATGCAGACAGTTACTGGTCCCCGGAGGAACCTACATTTCCGTGGATGACGGATCCCCCAAAGCGGTCAGGGAAGATCTGGAACTGATCAATGTAATGGTAGAAGAAGGAAGGCTGAAAGCCATTATTGATACCTACTACCCTCTTGAAGAGATAGTTGAAGCGCACCGACATGTGGATCAGGGTCATAAGAAGGGCAATGTTATTGTTAAGATCTGATCCTGCCAATAATGTTCCCGGGAACATATACCCGATCCTCTTCAGGATATAATAACCAACTAAAACACACGACCTATGAACATGAGAACCGCATTGCTGACCCTGTCCATGATCCTTGGGCTGGGCAGCTGTCAGACAAAGGAATCCCCATGGGAAGTCCAGCTAGCAAATAACTCTCTGGATGGATGGCATTACTTTCAGGACGATGGTTTAAAGAAGGGATGGATAGTTGAGGATGACATGCTGATTTTTACCGGAACCTCGGATCTGGAGACCGGGGAGGGGGATGCCAGCCTGATTTCTGACAAAATGTATGAGAACTTTGAAATCGAATTTGACTGGAAGATTGTTCCCGGGGGGAACAGCGGGTTTATGTGGGGGGTCCGGGAGGATGATAAGTATAACTATCCATATCAAACGGGTCCGGAAATCCAGATCCTGGATCCAGGTATTTACGATGATCCCGGGATCGCACTGGGGGGCGAAGGGGAAATGAATAATGCTTTGGAAGATATCGATGCCCATAAGCATTTTACCGGGGCTCTTTATGATATGTCTCCACCTTCCCGGACAGATGTGGCTAAACCGGCCGGCCAGTGGAATACCTATCATATCACGATAGATCACAAAGCCAACCGGGGTGAGGTCATCCTGAATGGTATGCTGATCAATTCCTTTCCCCTGGAAGGGCCCGAATGGGATGTGATGTATGAAGGGAGCAAGTTCAGCAGATCCGAGGATCCGGAATCCGAATACCTGGGAGATGCACGCTGGTATGATTTCGGGAAATTCCCAAAAGGGCACCTCTGTTTTCAGGATCACCCCGGGATGGTCTGGTTCCGGAATATCCGGATCAGGGAGCTCAAATAAGGACCGGTCTGTCCGGGAAGGGGCTTTCGTTTAAGCTGCAGCCTCCTTTTCCAGCTTGTTATAGTACTTGCTGACCATGGCAGCGCCCACAATGCCCGCTTCATTCATCAGTTTGGCGGGAACTACTTTGGCTTTGGTGGTCAGGTGGTGGAAGAATTTATCTCCCTTTTTGCTGGCACCTCCACCAATGATGATCAGGTCTGGCCATACCAGCTCTTCCATCCGGAGCAGGTATTCATTGAACCGTCCGGCCCAGGTGTCCCAGTCCAGTTCATTCGCCTTGCGTGCAGCATCCGTGGCGTAAAGTTCCGCATCGGCCCCGTGAAGGATGATGTGACCCATTTCCAGGTTGGGGACCAGTTTCCCGTTACTGAAGATCACCGTGCCCAGCCCGGTTCCAACAGTCACCAGTAGCGTGGTG
>CAYRLP010000274.1:0-844 GCA_964424935.1 uncultured Bacteroides sp. | reverse complement strand
CACCGAATTTAACCTCGGCCATGCCGGCGGCGTCCGCATCATTTACTACATGGACCTTGCATCCGGTGGCCTTGGAAAAAAGACTGTTCAGGTCCTGATCGATCCAGCTGTCATCCACATTGGCGGCGGTCCGGGCAACGCCCATTTGGATAACACCGGGAAAACCAACTCCGACCGGACCTTCCCAATCGAAGTGCGCAGTAATTTTTTTAATCACATTGGCAACGGCCCCGGGGGTGGCCGGTTGTGGGGTGGGGATTCGGTACCGGTCAGTGATGAGTTTCCCTTTTTTGGTGTCCACAATGGCTCCTTTTACGCCGGAACCTCCGATATCAATTCCCAGAATTTTCTTCAGTTTCATGAGCAAGAATTAAGTGAGATCTTTAAGAATGAATAAAGATTCCTAAATTAGTTTTTTTTTCAATCCCGGCCGAAATTATTGGGGCTAAAATGATACTTCCTGGTATTATTTTGCTTAACTTTCTATTAACATCACCAACCGTGCATAGCAGACCTAAAATGGATGACCAGCCTCGATACAGGTGGGAAACCAAAAAGATCCTGGTTGTGGAAGACGATGAATCAAGTGCCTTCCTCCTTGGAGTGTTTCTGAAGGATACCGGCGCCACGATTGCCTATACAACCAGAGGAGTTGAAGCGGTGGATTTTGTGCGTAATCATCCCGAGACGGATCTGGTGCTCATGGACATCCATCTGCCGGATAAGGATGGATTTTCAGCCACCCGGGAGATCAAATCCTTTGCCAGCAATGTGGTGGTTATCGCTCAGACGGCTTACGCCTTCTCAATGGATCGCCTGGAGGCGAAACGGGCCGGCTGTGACG
>CAYRLP010000273.1:0-4820 GCA_964424935.1 uncultured Bacteroides sp. | reverse complement strand
ACCCGGTGGTCCGGTACATGGGAAAACCCGAGCTGGAAAACGCCATCGACAAAGCAAAGAAACAGATGGAAAAGGCAGCCAAGGAACTGGACTTCATCGAAGCCGCCAGGTACCGGGATGAGATGTACGCTTACCAGGAACTATTGAACGAAAGAAAGGAAGAGATGTAAAAAAAACGGGGCTGCCTTCAGGCAACCCCGCTTCACGATTAGAATATTTTTCCTACCCCAGATAAGTCTTCAGGAGTTTACTTCTGGAAGTATGGCGTAACCTGCGTATTGCTTTTTCTTTGATCTGACGCACGCGTTCGCGGGTCAGTCCGAATTTCTCGCCAATTTCTTCCAGGGTCATCTCCTGACAGGCAATTCCGAAGAACAGTTTAATGATATCCCGTTCCCTTTCGGTAAGCGTGGCCAAGGCCCTGTCCACCTCACGGGAAAGAGACTCATTGATAAGGGTGTTGTCAGCATTGGGCGAATCATTATTCACCAATACATCCAGCAGACTGTTGTCTTCACCATCGACAAAGGGTGCATCAACGGAAACATGCCTTCCTGAAACCCGGAGCGTGTCTGCCACTTTCTCCTTGGGAAGGTCCAGTGCCTCGGCGAGCTCCTCCGGCGTGGGGGTCCGTTCATTCTCCTGCTCGAATTTCGAGAACGCCTTGTTGATCTTATTCAGAGAACCAACCTGGTTCAGAGGAAGGCGCACGATCCTCGATTGTTCAGCCAGTGCCTGAAGGATCGATTGCCTGATCCACCAGACGGCATAGGATATAAATTTGAATCCCCTGGTTTCATCGAACTTTTCAGCGGCTTTGATCAGACCCAGGTTCCCTTCATTAATAAGGTCCGGTAAACTAAGTCCCTGATTCTGATACTGTTTTGCAACTGAAACGACAAACCTCAGATTTGCCCGGGTGAGTTTTTCAAGGGCGGCCCGGTCGCCCTTTTTGATCCGTTGAGCCAATTCAACCTCTTCCTCAACAGTGATCAACTCTTCCTTACCAATCTCCTGCAAATACTTGTCCAGTGAAGCACTTTCTCTGTTGGTAATGGATTTTGTGATCTTTAACTGTCTCATGTACTACTTCTCCAATCAAATCGTAATTAAAAAACTTAGCAAAGTTAACTTGTATTGTATCTTTAATCAATTTAAATAAACACATTCAAGGGTGACTGCATAGAAATCACCTTCCAAAAGCGTAGTAAGCCTTGGATCCCTTACGGTCCAGACCCTCAATGATAATCGCACCCTCCGATTCATTCAGAATGGATGCAATGTCATTAACACTGCTGACAGGTTTTTTGTTTACCGTCGTCAGAACAAATCCTTCACGGATGCCCAACTGCCTTAATTTTCCCTGGCTGACGGAATTAACCCTGAGTCCGTTGCTTATCCCAAGTGATTTCTTTTCACGATCGCTGAGTGGTGTAAATGTGGCTCCCAGCAGTTCCAGTTGTTCATCACCCCGAACCACTCCGATACTGCCCTCAAGATTACGTAATACCAGGTCATATTGTTTCAATTGCCCATTTCGCTTGATAATCACGCGGACCGTTTCGCCCGGCCGGTACTTGGAGACCAGTTCCTGCAATTCGGACATGCTGTTCACCCTCTTGTTTTCAATGGATATAATGACATCCTTTGGCCTGATGCCTGCCTGTTTTGCAGCACCACCTTCGCGTACATCGACCACAAAAACACCTTCTATCTCACCCAGATCCTCCTCCCTGGCCAATTCTGCGGTCACATCCCTGATATTTACTCCCAGGAGGGCCCTTTGAACTGCCCCGTATTCAATAAGGTCATTCACAACCTTCTCCACGATGGAGACCGGTATCGCAAATGAGAAGCCGGCAAAGACCCCCGTCCTTGTGGCAATGGCGGTATTGATACCAACCAGTTCGCCCCGGGTGTTAATCAGCGCCCCGCCACTGTTTCCGGGATTCACAGCGGCATCGGTCTGGATAAAGGATTCAATGCTGTATTCCTGAGTACGGTTCAGCGGAAGGTTCCTCGCCTTGGCACTGACAATTCCCGCGGTGACCGTACTGGTCAGGTTAAAGGGATTCCCGATGGCCAGTACCCATTCGCCCAGCCGGAGTTCATCGGAACTGCCAAAGGTAAGATAGGCAAGATCTTCCGCATCCACCTTGAGCAGCGCCACATCGGTTGAAGGATCCGTCCCTATTAACCGGGCAGTATACTCCTTTTTGTTGTCCAGCACCACAACGATCTCATCCGAATCCTCTATGACATGATTATTGGTTACTATATATCCGTCTTTGGAAATAATGACCCCGCTGCCATATCCCATCAATGGAGGAGCCTCTGCGCGGGGCTGCTCCCCAAAAAAGAACTCGTACAGCGGATTCACCTGATACTCCCGGAACATCTTGGTCTTCACATGAACCACAGCATCGATGGATTTTGCCACAGCCTCCGTAAAATTCAAAGCACTTTCCGAGCTCGCCAATGGCAGGTTGACATATTGTATGCTGCGCTCGGCAGGGACCTCCACCACCCTGGTTTGTGGTTTAAAGATCCTAGCATAAACTATAATCGCCACCAGAGCCCCCAGAACCGCTACTACAAATAGACCCAAGAATCTCCTTGCTTTCATCATATTGTGCTTTTAATTAATACCTTTGTCCCTGCGGAACATAATTATCAAATTCCATGCCTTATCGCAGGCAATTTACGATCCTGGCAACCTGAACTGAAATAAAAAAGATGATCCTTACCCCTTTTAACCTTTTTTAACATCCAACCTGCCATGCTTGTTCACTTCTCCAAATACCAAGGTACCGGAAACGACTTCGTGATGCTGGACGGCCGGGGGCAGGAGAACCCGGTTCCAGAAGCCAAACAGATCCGCCAGCTATGCGACCGCAGGTTTGGAATCGGGGCGGATGGAATGATCATCCTGGAGGAAAGCAGCCGATACGATTTCAGGATGCGCTATTTCAATGCGGACGGCCTCGAAGGCACCATGTGCGGAAACGGAGGGCGCTGTATCACTGCTTTTGCTGAACGTTTGGGTTTGGTCCGTTCTGAAGCCTCCTTTGAAGGGATCGACGGTTCCCATGAATCATCCATCCTGCCGGATGGACAGATCCGGCTGAGACTGACCGATGTTTCAGGGATTCTTACGCTGGAAGACGGGTACCTGCTGGATACAGGTTCTCCTCATTTTGTAATGTATGTCAAGAAACTGGAGCAGATAGAGGTTGTGTCGGATGGTGCCCGGATCAGGCACCAGCACAGATTTGCACCGGGAGGCGTCAATGTCAATTATGTGGAACGGGGGACCGACTCCCATTTGATCTCGGTGAGGACCTATGAACGCGGAGTGGAGAATGAAACGTGGTCCTGCGGAACCGGGGTTACAGCCGCGGCCATTGCGACTGCTTATCATACCGGATCGGATCATTTTTCTTACATCGTAAATACACGCGGAGGAAAACTGAAGGTTGACTTCAAACCCGGTGGGGAACAGCAGTATAAGGAGATCTACCTTACGGGGCCTGCATCACATGTGTACGATGGGTCCATCGAAATTGTCATCTGATCCCAGCTCGTGGATCGTCCGGGCAAACTGAAGAATGCGCTGAAAGTCAATATCCGGTTCTTTCTGGAGACGGGCAGCTTTCCGGGTCATGATCTTCTGTAGCAGATTCATCTTCTTGATATTCAATTCGCCCCCGAAAAATCCACTGGCCAGCGCATGTTCCACCAGCTGCGGCGGAAAAGCATGTTCGATCATCTCTTTTTCATCGGCATCCTGATCCATGCAGCATACAAACAGGCCCACCTGCTTCTGCATTAAAACCTGCAGGTTACTTGTACAGAAATGACGTACTGATTGCTGGATTCTCCCCTCATGAATGGAACCTCCGACAATGACGGTGTCGAATTCGCTCAAATCATACTTTTTGCGGCTTGAGATCCGGACCATCTCCACTCCCTCTCCTATATCCTCCTTTAATTTAGAAGCACACTGCTCCGTACAACCCAGTGTTGTAGAGTATGCGATCAGGGTCTTCATCTGGCAATTTTAATTCAGGGCTGTCTAAAAATAAGGTATTTGTTCATAAAATCTTCCAGATCAGGATCTATTTTTTTCTTTAATTTGATTCAAGGGATAACAATTTGACATACTTTTACGTATTAGAGACAAAACAGCATTTATGACAGGTAAAACAACAGAGGTAAGAAGGTTGCCCATAATAAATGAAGGAGCCAGGAGAAAAAGGGCCCAGAAAAAATATTCACTCCCGGTTATAGGGCATTTTGCCGACAGAAGCGTGGAGTTTAGCAGCATTCTGGAAGCGGAACAGGTGACCGGGATCAATTATTCCCTGATTTTTGAAGCCTGTATCGGAAAGATATTCAAAGCTAAAAACGTGCACTGGGAATTCAAGAAGGGGAACCACTATATCAAATACAAAGCCTTCTATATTAATGCACAGGATCATTATACGCGTCTGGGTGGATTTAACGGATAGCAGTATCCTGATGAAAAAAAACTTAGGGAGGGTGCCTTGATAGGTACCCTCTTTTTTTATCCTGCCCACTCGACGCCTAAAACCGAACCTGTCAGACCGTATAGGTCGAAGAGCTGGTATCCCCTCCCCTGCCGGTCCAGTTGGTATGGAAGAAGGTCCCTCTGGGCCGGTCCACACGCTCATAGGTGTGGGCGCCGAAATAATCCCTCTGAGCCTGCAACAGGTTGGCCGGAAGCCTTTCTGACCGGTACCCGTCAAAATAGTTCAATGCCGTTGTGAAGGCCGGAACAGGTATTCCGTTTGTCAGAG
>CAYRLP010000272.1:0-4827 GCA_964424935.1 uncultured Bacteroides sp. | reverse complement strand
CTTCCATGCTGCACATGGGAAAGAGGGATACTCCTTTTATATCGTATCCCATCTTTAACCGGTACCTCAGATATGGATTAACCAGGTATTCTCCTATCTCCAGATCGCTGTAGTTGGTTAGCCTGGTACGCAACTGAAATTTGAACCGGCCATATTTGTACTTGCCCCTGACATCAAAAGCCATTTGATGGGTGAGCTGGTGACCGTCTTCCTGGTCCATAAGACAGGAGATCCTGTACCTTGCTCCGAGATCCACATATTTCACCGGTTCAAAGGATACTGCTCCCTCCAGGAGAAATTCGTTGGGATCCTCCCTTTCCGTCAGCCGCCATTCCTGATCCAGGGATACTTCAAAATTCTTTCCCAGCCCTTTCTCCACGCCGACCTGGGTCCACAGATTTACCGGATTGGACTGGCCTTGGAGGGCGATCCCCGCACAGACCAGGACCAAACAGATCCCTACCCCTATGATGAATCTTCTCATGATCCTGGTTTAACGAATTAACGTAGTAGTGGCTGAGATGGTGAATTCGCGGTACTCGGTACCCGGACTGTAAGAACCATCCACCAGGAGTCCGTCCTGAAAGCTTCCCGAACTGCTGCCACCGTAGTAAACAGTGTAATTGGTTCCCGTTTCAAGATCCGGAGAAGAAAAGACCACCGACTGATAACTTTTAGACGGGGAAAACGTGAACAGATCGCTGCCTGCTCCACTTTCCAGGTGCACCAGGGTACCCGCCTGCTTGGAGCTGCTGAAATTAACCAGGACAGATTGTTGTTCTGAACCGGTTCCCGGGGCCTGGGCCATTCCTGAGCTTCCTGTACCGAGCAGGAATCCTCCATTCATGGCAAAGGACCGGTCATAATCTAGCGCACCATTCATATTGGATGATGGCCCATCTATGATCAGGATCCCATCCGCCATGACCACACCTCCGTTAATATCCAGACCGTCTCCCACCGAGTTTATCGCGATATACCCGTCCTCCATGAAGAAATAATAATCCCCTGAAGTTGCGAACTCGTCCCCTCCAGGTCCGCCCGGTGGACGTCCAGGCCAGTTGCCCGAACCATCTTTGCCCGTGGCCACATTGATTCCATCATCGCTCGATACAATACGTAACTTTCCGCCACAAATAGAAATAACGGCGCTTTCCACGCCTTCATAACATTCCGTGACCCCGATTCTGCCGTCATTGATGACCAGCAGGGAATCGGCGTGAAACGCATCATCCCCGGTCGCAATTGAAAAAAGACCTCCGTTTATGATCATGATCCGGTTTGAATGAATGGCATCATCCGCCGAATTCAGGGTAAAGGATCCTCCGTCTATCACGGTATAGATCAATCCCTTAATTCCTTTTGTAGATGTGGAAGTATTCTGCGTAGCACTGGCCCCGCCTCCGGTTACCACTTCCATTACCGCCTCCCTTACCAGGGCATCGGTCATGGCATGGATGGCATCCCCGCCTGCTTCGATTTCAAACGTACCGGAGGCAATATAGACGTATCCGCAATCGGAATCCTCCTCATTGGTGCTTCTCAGACCATCCCCCGCAGCATCGATAAAAAAGGTACCTCCTTTTATGACCAGGTAGTCTTTGCCGCGTATTCCATCGTCCGCTGCCTGGATCGAAAGGTCTCCTCCCTTGATCACCAGGCCGTCCTTACTGGCGATCCCATCCTTGTAATTCCCCTGAACGACCAGGGAACCCTCCCCGGTGATGGACAGGTCATCCTTGCTGAATATACAGGCGTCGGGCTCCTCATCCTCCGAATCTTCGAAGGTGTAACTGGCAGCGTCCGTAAATTGATTTTCTGTTCCGGGAAGCAGATCAATCACCGTACACGATGCATTGGCGATGTAGAGGGGGGCGCTGTTTGAACAGGTGACGGACACCCCATCAAGGATCAGAATGACTGGATCTTCATCCTCTGTATCGATCAGGATTTGCCCGTCTTCCAGGGTACCGGTGAGCCGGTAAACGCCGGCTGTACCGATGTTCAGGATCTTATCACGGTAGCTCACCCCGTCGGCATCCTCCTGAACCGTCTGCCCCATTAACTGGATTAGACTCGCATCCGATTCGCTGAAGGTGACCGGATCTTTCGTGTCATGATCCGTTTTATTGGCTTCCAGGATTTCATCCACACCGGCTCCCGAATCCACGTTTTCAATGACATCACTGAGTTCCTCAACCTCTACTGGGGAATTGAATATGGATTCACAACCGGTCAGGCCTGCAACGATCAGAAAAAGTCCGACCAGCCCAGGTCCGTGTAAACCGATTTTCAGATCTTTCATTTTTCTCTGATATCTTACTGAGTTACTTCAAAATAGAGTGTATCGCTGTTGAAAGCGGTGAAAATCCCCAGTCCGTTTTCCACGTTGGAAAAGGGTTCATTCAGTTCCCTCGAATCCTGGTCCAGGGACTGATATAGATTCGCATATTCCTCATTCACCCGGTAAAAAACGATCCGGTGTGTCCCGTAATGTGTAAGTTCCATGGGAGTGATGGAATACATCTCCCCGTTAGTGGGCCGTGTGACCATCTGGAACACAAAGTCATGATTGGCATGGGGGAAATCATCCGGAGGATCCGGCCTGATGGTCGTTGGATTGGATTCAATGTTCTCGATCTGAACAAAGAAGCTTTCACCGAGTGGATTCTCCCAGGTCAGCTCTATGGGATCCGGCCATTCCATTTCCATCATATTTTCCACCCTGGGGATGGAAATGGAAGTGGCGGACATATGAAGTTCAGGGGGAGATTCCGGGATCACGGTGCTCGCCTCCAGCAGGTAGTCTGAAGTTTCGATGTGCAGGGCGTATGCTTCTCCGGGAACGAACTCCGGCGCGTTCTCCAGCATATATGTCCCGGGCACCGTATCAATTTCCCAGTACATCCATTCCTCAGAATCACCCGAAATGGTTATGACCGCCCCGCTGATGGGATCCCCGCCCGTAGAGTCGTTCCCGAAACTGATCATACTGCTTAGAACGGTCACACTCTCCCCGACGCCCACATACAGGTAGGATTGGACCACAATCCTGTACTGGTCTTCGAAAACCAGTTTCGTATCGTAACAGCCGGCTAAAAGCAGAAAAAGTGCTAACAGATATGATTTTCTAGACATAGGTTCAGAATTTAATCGAAAAGAACAGATTGGGGGTGAATCCCAGTGTATTCACATCCATGATGATGATCTCGTTGTCCTCCACCTCAAACTCCCGGTACCAGATATTGTCCCGGCCATATACATTGAAGAAGGAGACCCCCAGGCTGCTCAGGGTCCGCCCGATGGAGAAGCGGTCGGTGACCGACAGGTCCAGCCTGTGATAGGCAGGAAGCCGGAATCCGTTCTTCTCCCCCACATGGATGTATTCGAGTTCAGATCCATCCAGCATGGTAAGCGTATAGGCCCCTACCGGGGCTGTATAGGTCCGGCCGGTATTGTAAACAAAGGTGGCACCCAGCACCCAGTTGCCATACTGGTAGGTATTCACCACATTCAGTTCATGGGGCTGGTCGTACACAGCAGGGAAGGGATTTCCGTCGTTCAGATCGTCAAACTTGTGGATCACCCTGCTGTAGGTATAACTGATCCATCCGGTATAGTGTCCGAATTTTTTCTGTGCCAGGAACTCTAGACCTGCCGATGTTCCTTTCCCGTGGTAGAAATAATCGAGTGTGGACGATGAAACAGTGGCCGGACCCATGGAATTCCGCAGGGTAAATTCGGCAAGGCCCTTCATGGGCTTGTAGAACAGCTCCATATCAAAGAGGTAGGAGCTGTTTTCGTAGCTGACTCCGGCGATATAGTGGTATGCCGAACTGACCGGTACGATTTCGTCATCGGCAAGCAGCCAGAAATCCCGGTTCCCTTCCAGGATATTCTCCCGGACCACCCGGTTGGTGAACTGGTAGTACTTCCCCCAGGAGAATTTCAGGTTCCATAAGGGGTTGAGTTTATAGTTTACACTGGCCCTGGGTTCCAGGTACAGTTTGCCCGTCAGGTTATAATAGGTGTTCCGCAGCCCGTACAGAAAGGTCAGCTTATCCTTGATAAAGATCTTATCCTGCAGGTAGCCGGCCACCGTCAAACCCGTTGTATGGTCATCCACCAGTAACAGGGTGTCGTTTTGCAGGTTATTATAGGAAATATCCAGGTAGGTGGTCTGCAGTCCGAATTCGAGCGTATTGTTCTGGGTCAGGCGGTATTCCAGGTCCGAACGTAGGGTATAATCGAATATGTTGTTGTCTTCCATAGTACCGGTGCTGCTTGTCGTCGCGTTGCCGTCGTCATCGGTGACCGTCCGTTCCCTAGACTGGTCCTTGTTACTGAAATAGTTGGAAAAAGCCAGCGTCGTGTTGGAATAGAATTTATCGGTCCATTGCCTCGACCACTTGCCACTGGACCCCCAGTTGCCCCATTCCAGAATGTCCGTCGAATTCAAGGAGAAATTATGGTCCATTCCCGGAGGCGGGCCCGGTCCGATGGATGTCCCTGCATCGGCCGTCTTATCGAGTACATCTTTCCCGTTGTAGAAATTCAGGGTAATGATTTCATCGGGACTCGATTTATAGCTCAGTTTGGCATTGAGGTCATAAAAGTGAAAACTGGGCTCGGTGTTGAACCGGGCGAAACGTCCGCCCATGGGATCTTCATTTTCTGTGGTCTGGGTATACATATCATTGATTTTGTTGTATAACCCACTCTTTATGAAATCTGTATAGGATCTGCGTCCCGAAACGAAGAAATTGAACTTGCTGGAAATAGGGAGTTCCAGGTAGGCACTGCCACTCAGGGCCGACAGGCTGACTC
>CAYRLP010000271.1:0-4865 GCA_964424935.1 uncultured Bacteroides sp. | reverse complement strand
CACTATTATATCAGGCGCAGGGAGGACCTGCGGCTCAACCCCGGCGTGAGTGAAGCCCTGGCCGAGCTCCAGTCAAGGGGCTACCTGCTTATCGTGATCACCAACCAGGGAGGGATCGCCAAGGGCGAAGTGGGTATGAAGGAAGTGGAGGCGCTGCATGCGCAATTGAAGTCCCTGCTGAAGAAAGAAGGGGTGAGACTGGATGAGGTCTATACCTGTCCACACTACCCCACCACGGGTTCCTGCCTCTGCCGGAAACCCCGTCCCCTGCTGATCGAAAAGGCCATGGCACGGTTCGGCATCGATCCTGCCGCTTCCTGGATGATCGGAGATTCTGAGCGGGACATGGAAGCGGGACAGGCAGCCGGCCTGCGGACCATCCGGATTGAACCGAACAGCGATCTGAGAAAGATTCTGGAACTTATGGAGCGTGCCTAATTGTAACCCGGATCTTCCGGGAAATTGGCCCAGGCCCTGTATTTGTTATTGTATCTGGCCAGGGTGTTTTTCCAGAACTTAGGATCAACCGCCTGCATCACCATGCGCGGAGGGATCTTGCCCACCAGCCAGGCGTGTTCCTGCATTTCCCCTTCCAGCTGATTGGGTGACCATCCTGCATAACCCAGGAAGAACCGCAGTTCATGGGGCTTGACCGATCCCTCGGAAATCAACTCTTTAATCAGATTGAAGTCCCCTCCCCAGAAAATGCCGTCAGCAACCAGGACGCTGTCGGGAACCCTGGCCCCCAGGGTATGGATATAGTGGACCGTATTATTGCTTACAGGTCCCCCGACGGAGATGGTAAAATCAGATTCCGGGAAATCATCCACGATTTCATTGATGGAAATCCCGATCGGCTTATTCAGGACAAAGCCCAGGGATCCATCCTCGTTGTTTTCGGTCAGGTATACCACCGAACGGCGAAAGTAGGTGTCACCCAGAAAAGGTTCGGAAATCAGGATGTTTCCCTTTTCTGCCACCTTCTCATTCACAATATGGAAAAAATCGATGTTCAAGTCCATTTTTTCAACCATTGCTTGGATACCAAGATACGCCATTTTTGTCTGAAATAAAACGAACCTAAAAGAAAAATAGTATCTTGGCTGCTTACGCCGCATTGCCTATGAATCACAACGAACCCAGGAATCCCAGGCTTATTCACGCCCTGATCCCCATTGCCGTTTTGATAACCCTGCTGGTCCTGAATGTGAACTATTTCGGTGACGGTACCCTGGACGGCGCCAACCAGTTTGCCCTGCTTCTGGCCTCGGCCGTGGCCGGTATCATAGCCGTCTCCCTGGGGATCAAATGGCTGCAAATTCGTGATAGTATGGTCAGGAGCATCAGTTCGGCCATGCCCGCCATCCTGATCCTGCTGCTGATCGGGGCCCTGGCCGGTACCTGGCTGCTGAGCGGCGTGGTTCCCACCCTGATCTTTTACGGGCTGAAGGTGTTTCATCCGAAGATCTTTCTTTTTGCCACTGTGGTCATTACGGGGATGGTCTCCCTGGCCACCGGATCCTCCTGGTCCACCGTGGCCACCATGGGGATCGCCCTGATCGGCGTGGGAAGGGCGCTGGGTATCAGCGAAGGCCTGGTGGGTGGTGCGATCATTTCGGGCGCCTACTTCGGCGATAAGATGTCACCCCTGTCCGATACCACCAACCTGGCTCCGGCCATGGCAGGGACTGACCTGTTTACCCATATCCGCTTCATGGTCATCACCACCGTGCCGGCCATGACCCTGACGCTGATCATCTTCCTGGTGATCGGTTTCACCTATGATGCCCAGTCCACACCCGGCGACATCGCCCTGGTCCTGGAGGCGATCAACTCCAAGTTCAATGTCACCCCGTGGCTGCTGCTGGTTCCCGCGTTCCTGATCTTCATTATCGTCCGTAAAACCCCTCCCCTGCCTGCCCTGCTGGCCGGCTCCCTGATGGGCGGGGTGTTTGCCATAATTTTTCAGCCCCAAGTGGTCCGGGAAGTTGCACAGGGACTGGACCCTTCGACCACCACCCTGTTCAAGGCTTCCTACCTTTCGGTCTTTCAGTCGATCTTCGGGAATGTCTCCATTCCCACCTCCGATGAGATGGTCAATGAATTGCTTACCAGTACCGGCATGGCGGGCATGCTCAATACCATCTGGCTGATCCTTTCGGCCATGGTTTTCGGGGGAGCCATGGAATCGGCCGGCCTGCTGGTGAAGATCTCCCATTCCGTGATCCGTTGGGCCCGTTCGACCGGCTCGCTGGTTGCCAGTACCATTGCCACCAGCATCTTCTTTAATATCACGGCATGCGACCAGTACATCGCCATTGTGGTGCCCGGCCGCATGTTCTCCAAAACGTATCGGGAAAGAGGACTCAAACCGGAGGTGCTGAGCCGGACCCTGGAGGACGGGGGGACCCTCACTTCGGTCCTGGTCCCCTGGAACACCGGTGGTGCCACCCAGGCGAGGGTGCTGGGTGTTCCCACCCTTTCCTACGTCCCCTATGCGTTCTTTAATCTGCTCAGTCCGCTTTTCAGTATCCTGTTTGCCTACCTGAACTACAAGATCCATCGTTTCGGGGACAATGAAACCGAGGAAGTGATCCCGGTCAATGATGAGACCCGGAGGGATCTCTGAATGAAGAAACGGGAAAAGCTATCCGCACAAAAGAAGAAACGGGTGCTGTAAGGCCGCCCGGTATTAAAAGTTTAGGGAAGAAAACCTACGGCTAACAGCACCCGATTCGGATAAGAGAGGGGGCGACCCCTGTCCGGTCCACCCCCTCAACTTATCATGGTTTTAATTGCGCTTAAAACCTGAGTCAAGGTACAAAGTTATCGACATATCTTCCTAATAACCTGAGGATTATATGATGAACGGCGTCTTTGGGAGGGTAAGTGGCGTCCGGCCGTTGCTGGAACCGGACATAAGATTTACGGGGATTCGTGTAAGCCAGGACTCCTTCCGGCCCTGATTACCGTTATTTGGTCAGTAGATTCCCGGGTATTTTTGCGGATCCGATTCATGCATGATCCCGTAGACCGCTTCAAACACATCCTCCGCGTTGGGATTGGAGAAATAGTCCCCGTCGGAACTGTAAGCCGGCCTGTGCTCGTGGGCGGTGACCGTGGTGGGTTCTGAATCCAGGTAGTAGTAAGCCTCCTGTTCCTCAAGAACTTTTTGCATCATATAGGCGGTGGCTCCGCCGGGAACATCCTCATCAAAGAAGAGTACTCTTCCTGTCTTCTTCACCGACTCCACGATCCGGTGCTCCAGATCGAAGGGAAGAAGGGTCTGGACATCGATCAGTTCCACCAGGATATCGAATTCAGCCAGTTGCTCGGCGGCCTTCTGGGCAATCCGGACGCAGGATCCGTAGGTAACTACGGTAATGTCCCTGCCCTCGATCAGGAGTTCGACTACACCCAGGGGAACACGGAAGGCTCCCAGATTAGAGGGCCGGTCCTCCCGAAGCCCGTATACCTTGAGGGGCTCGATAACCAGGGCCGGATCATCACCCTGCAGCAGGGTATTGTACATTCCGGCCGCCTGTGTCATGTTCCGGGGGACGCAAACATGAACTCCGCGGATGGAATTAATCACCATGCTGAGGGGTGAACCGGAATGCCAGATTCCCTCCAGTCGGTGACCCCGTGTACGGATGATCAGCGGTGCGATCTGGGCCCCTTTGGTTCTCCAGTGAAGGGAAGCCAGATCATCACTGATGGTCTCCAGCGCATACAGGATGTAGTCAAAGTACTGGATCTCGGCGATGGGCCGGAAACCCCGAAGTGCCATCCCCACTCCCTGGCCCACGATGGTGGATTCCCGGATCCCGGTATCAGTGACGCGCAGTTCCCCATATTTGGCCTGCAGTCCCTCCAGGCTCTTGTTCACATCTCCGATCTTCCCGGTATCCTCCCCGAAAATAACAATTCTGGGATCTGCTGAAAGAAGCGCATCGAAGTTATTTCTGAGCAGCTCCCTGCCGGTGATCCGTTCCGGACGATCCTCGTATTCGGGAAGCACCGCCTTCACTTTCAGGGGAGAACGATCGGTCTCGGAATATACATGGGAATTATATCGACTTCTGTTTTCCTCCTTATAGGCCTCAAGCCACTGGGAGATGGAGGACTGAAGCTCGGATCGAATCGGACAATCCATGCACAGATGCCGCATGATCCGCTTGGCTGTACCCTGGATATCACGCCGGATGGGATAGGCGATCCGTTTCAGGTCCCGGCTCAGGATCCCCAGCTTATCCACCCCTGTCCTGCTGCAGTCACAGCTTCGGTTATCAATGATCTTCAACAGGGAGTCGCGCTCCCTCTGGATGGGTTCCGAATAATTCTTCCAGGCCTTATCCCGGGCCTTCCGGGCCTCCTTTGCGGCCTCCTCCTTCATCCGGGCAAGCTGAGACTCATCGGTCAGCTTTTCCTCCAGCATCCACTGTTCCATCTTAAGAAGAGGATCATGTGCCGCCTCCCACTCCAGCCTCTCCTTTGTTTTATAACGTTCATGACTTCCCGAAGTGGAGTGCCCTGTGGGCTGCATCATTTCATCCACATGAAACAGAACGGGAACATGCTCCTTGCGGCACCGGGCCACGCCTTCAGCAAAGACACGCAGCATCTCCGGGTAATCCCAGCCCCTGACATGGTAGATCAGCATGCCGTTGGTCCCATCCTCCTTCCGGAATCCATCCAGGGCCCGGGAGACACTCTCCTTGACAATCTGCTTGTCCCTAGTCACCGAGATCCCGTACCCGTCATCCCAGACCGCCATGGCCACCGGGATCTGAAGCACGGCAATTGCATTCATGGCTTCAAAGAAATGGCCTTCTGCTGTAGCTGCGTCCCCGATGGTTCCGAAT
>CAYRLP010000270.1:0-4872 GCA_964424935.1 uncultured Bacteroides sp. | reverse complement strand
CAATACCGTGGAGCTCCTGGTGACATGACCCGGGAAATACAGTCCAATGTATCTGCACCCGGCCGGATCCGTCTGGAGAAACAGGGGGATTATTTTTCCATGTCGGTGGCAGCTGCCGGTGAGCCATTTGAGTATGCCGGGGGGACCTTCCGGCTTCCCCTGGAGGAACCATTTTATATCGGCCTGGCAGTCAGTGCCCATAACAACGATGTCCTTGAAACAGCCATATTCTCAAAAGTTATGATTGAAAAGACTGAACCCAAGCCAGATACCCTGAAGAAGATTCAAAGCACGCTGGAAACCATCTCCATTGCCTCCTTCGACAGAAGGGTCGTCTACCAGACCGACAGCCACATTGAGGCGCCGAACTGGTCAAGAGACGGGAAGACCCTGATTTATAACAGTGGAGGCCTGCTGTACCAGATCCCGGTAGAAGGCGGGACACCCCGGTTGATCCCTACGGGTTTTGCCAGAAGGATCAATAATGATCACGGAATCTCACCCGACGGTACCCGGCTGGCGATAAGTGACGGGACAGAAACCGGCCGTTCCATGATCTACACCCTTCCCATTGAAGGGGGGGAACCGAAGAAAATAACGCCGCTTAGTCCTTCCTACTGGCACGGCTGGTCGCCCGATGGTCAGACCCTTACCTATTGTGCCGAACGGAACGGCAATTATGACGTGTATACCATCCCCGTGGGAGGGGGCCAGGAGAAACGGTTAACCACAGCCGAAGGGCTGGATGACGGTCCCGAATATTCGCCCGATGGCAAGTACATCTATTTTAACTCTGTTCGTACCGGGACCATGCAGATCTGGAGGATGAAACCCGATGGCAGCGACCAGGAACAGATTACCACTGATGAGTACAACGACTGGTTTGCCCATCCTTCTCCGGATGGAAGGTGGATCGTTTATGTAACCTTCGGAACGGATGTCCCTGCAGGATCCCATCCACCAAACAAGGATGTCATGCTCCGGATCATGGACCTGGAGACAGGGGAAGTCCGGGTGATGGCCAGATTGTTCGGGGGACAGGGGACCATCAATGTGCCTTCATGGTCACCGGACAGCCAACAGGTAGCTTTTGTCAGCTACCGGCTTTATTAAGCAATCACCTGAAAGATCAGCATTCGCAGGAACTTCTTATGACGCGGGCCGGACAAGAATGCATAATTCAAAACTTTACATAATGAAGAAAGATATACTTCTAATCCTTTTGGCATGTGGCTTTCCTCTGCTATTATATGCGCAGAAGAGCGAAAGCTATCTGCTTGGTTCACCGGATGGTTCGGTGGAACTGACGGTTCAGACCGGTGAAAAACTGCAATGGTCGGTCAAACATGGGGGGCAGAAGGTGATCGGCCCTTCTTCCATTTCACTTACACTTTCGGACGGCGTGGTTCTGGGTAACCGGGTCCGGATCCGTTCCGCCAGGAGGGAAGAGGTCCGGTCCTCCTTCCAGGCGATCCATTATAAGAAAACGGTCGTGGAGGATCATTACAATCAGCTGACCCTGAATTGCAGGGGTGATTTTGGAATCATCTTCCGGGTGTACGATGATGCAGTCGCCTACAGGTTCATTACCAGAATGGAGGGCGAAGTGGTCATCGAAAATGAGGAGGCCAATTTTAATTTTACGGCCGATCACCCGGCATTCGTTCCCTATATGCGGGATTACCGGGATGGCAGGATTTTTAACTGCTCCTTCGAGTCCCTCTACACCCGGCAGCGCATCTCCGAATTTCGTCCCGATTCACTGGCCTTCTTACCCCTGCTGGTTGATGTAGGGAAAGGCAAGAAAGTGGTCATCACGGAGGCGGACCTGGAGGATTATCCCGGAATGTTCCTGAAACTGAACGAAACCGGCCAGGGATACCAGGGTGTTTATGCTCCATACCCTCTGGAGGAGAAAGTGGTGAGGATCAATTACATTCCTGTGAAACGTGCCGATTACATTGCCAGAACTGCTGGAGAACGGAGCTTTCCCTGGCGTGCCATTGTCATCAGCGAACAGGATAAGGAGCTTCTGAACAACGACCTGGTGCAGAAACTCGCGTCCCCCAGCCGCATCGCGGATCCTTCCTGGATCCAGCCGGGACAGGTGGCCTGGGACTGGTGGAGCGGCATTAACATTTCCCATGTGGACTTCCGTGCAGGAATCAATACGGAAACTTATAAGTATTATATCGATTTTGCCGCAGCCAACGGCATCCCCTACATCATCCTGGATGCAGGGTGGTCCAGCCCCGGGAACTTATTAAAAACTATCCCGCAGGTCGATCTTCCCGCCATTGTGGAACATGGTAAACAGATGGGGGTCGGGGTGATTCTCTGGGCCGGGTGGCATCAGCTTGTCTTGCAACTGGAGGAAGTATTCTCCTTTTATTCGCAAATGGGGATCAAGGGATTCAAGATCGACTTTATTGACAGGGACGATCAGCTGGCCGTAGCCTCTGTCTATGAAATGGCAAAAAGAGCGGCAGAATACCATCTGCTGGTGGATTATCATGGGATCTACAAACCAACAGGCTTGCAGCGTACCTACCCGAATGTGGTGGGCACGGAAGGGGTGAAGGGCATGGAAAACGTCAAATGGGCACGCGAGGACGTGCCCCGCTACGATGTGACCATCCCCTATATCAGGATGCTGGCCGGTCCCATGGATTATACCCCCGGAGCCATGCGAAATGCCACCAGGCGCAATTTTGCTCCCATAAACTCCAATCCCATGAGTCAGGGCACCCGGTGCCATCAATTAGCCATGTACGTGATTTATGAGGTCCCCCTTCAAATGCTCTCAGACAATCCAACCATCTACATGAAAGAACAGGAATGCACCGATTTCATCACCAGTGTTCCGGTTTGTTTTGACGAAACCATAGCGCTTGATGGAAAGGTGGGCGAATATGCGGCCCTTGCACGGAGAAAGAGGGATGTCTGGTTCGCGGGGGCCATGACCAACTGGGATCCCCGGGAGATGACCATAGATCTTTCTTTCCTCGGGCCGGGTGAATACCGGGCCATTATCTTCAGGGACGGGATCAATGCCGACCGGCAGGCCTCGGATTATGTGAGGGAGACACGGACCGTCAGCAGCTCGGATGCACTGAAATTTAAATTGTTCCCGGGCGGGGGCTGGTCTGCCCGTTTTGAAAAGCTTTAGAATGAGAAGAACCGTATTTGGAAAAACCGGAATTGAGGTATCCACGCTCGGATTTGGATGCATGCGGCTTCCGGTTATCGGGAATGATAATTCCAGGATTGATGAGACGCATGCTTTGAAGATGGTCCGCCATGCCATCGATCACGGGGTCAACTACTTTGATACAGCCTATCCCTATCACGGATTTGATTTTTCAAAAGGAGGAGCGAGCGAGCCCTTTCTGGGGAGGGCCCTGAAGAACGGGTACCGGGACAGGGTGTACATAGCCACCAAGCTTCCTTCCTGGCTGATTCATACCGGGGATGATATGGACCGGATCCTGGATGAGCAACTGAGGCGGCTTGATACCGATGCCATCGATTTTTACCTCCTGCACGGGCTGGATACATCATACTGGAAGAACCTGAGCCAGCTGGGGGTCCTGGAGTTTTTAAGCCGTGCCGTGGAAGCAGGGAAAATACGCTATGCAGGATTCTCCTTTCATGATGAAACAGATCTGTTCATGGAGATCGTGGATGCCTACGACTGGACCTTCTGCCAGATTCAGTACAATTACATGGACGAGGAGTACCAGGCAGGGAAAGAAGGTCTTTTATACGCCGCCGAAAAGGGGCTGGCTGTTGTGGCCATGGAACCCCTGCGCGGAGGAACTCTGGTAAATGGACTCCCGCTAAAGGCCCGGGAACTGCTGGAGCAGGCAGCTCCCGGAAGAACCCCCGTGGGGTGGGCCCTGCAGTGGCTCTGGAAGAGGCCGGAAGTGACCGTTGTATTAAGTGGTATGTCCCACATGGATCATCTGATGGAGAACCTGGATCTGGCCGCCACACCGATAGATGAATGGTCGGACAGGGATGAGGAGACGCTCCGGAAGGCGGTGAAGGTAATCAGAGGCCTGAAACAGGTGGACTGCACAGCGTGCGGATATTGCCTGCCCTGTCCGGAAGGGGTCAATATACCGAGAAACTTTGCCCTGTTAAATGATCATTACATGTTGCAGGATCCGGCAGCCAGGCTCAGGTATCAGCGCCTTTTAAGTGATACTGCCAGGGCGTCCAACTGCATCCAGTGCGGTGAATGTGAACCTAAATGTCCCCAGGGTATAGCCATTCCGGAGGAGCTGGTGCGGGTGGATGAGGTCCTGCAGGCCTAGCGGGAGAGGGGACCCTAGTGCAGGAAGGTCACATCTCCGGCCAGAATTTCCTGCCGTCCGTCCACGTATGTGACCCAGGCTTTGTATATGTAAACTCCCGGCGGCACCAGTTCTGAAGTATTCACATAACCGTCCCAGCCCCTGTAGACTTCGTTGGATTCATAGAGCTTTTCTCCCCAGCGGGTATAGATGATCATATGCAGATCCACCGCGTTTTCCAGGTGAGGATGGAATACAGTATTATCAATGGCGCCTTCTTCCCAGTATCCGCCGGTGGGACCGCTCCCGTTCCAGACAAATGCATTGGGGAATCTGGTGCTGCCTTCCCCTGCCATCACAAATATCAGGTTTTTCTTGACCAGTGAATCGGGACATTCCTTGTCGCTCCAGACGTAAAGCGAAACGGTGTAGGTGCCTGGCTCCTTGTAAACGTGGGATGGATTCTCATCTTCTGACTGTTCCCCGTCCCCGAAGTCCCACTGGTATCTGCTGGCGTTTACGGAATTGTTCATGAACTTCACAAGCTGGTTCAGTCTTTTGATCTGCTGGGGAT
>CAYRLP010000269.1:0-4875 GCA_964424935.1 uncultured Bacteroides sp. | reverse complement strand
GGCCCTTTCCTTTTCAAATCCCCAGATCCCATACAAATGGGAACACCTGGACCGGATCCGTGAAGGAATTTATTGCATATTTGATACACAGTTTTTTCATCAGTTTGGGCAGTTTCAGCAATACGAAGTATTTCAGCCCCAGGGGAACCATATATTCGAACTGAGCGATGAAGAGGCCAATCAGATAGAACAGATCTACGAACGTATGAGCCGGGAGTTCGCTTCGGATTACAAATACAAATTTGATCTGATACGAAACCTCATTTTTGAACTTCTTCATTTCGCCCTTAAGCTGGAGCCTTCGCTCCAGGTGGAGGAAAGGAGCAGAAATGCGTCTCAGCGGATTTCCACACTTTTCATGGAATTGCTGGAAAGGCAGTTTCCCATTGATGAGACCCACCAGATCATCAAGTTTCGCTCGGCTTCAGAGTTCGCCGATCAGCTTAATGTGCATGTCAATCATCTGAACCGCGCTGTCAAAGGGACCACCCGGCTCACCACAACGCAGCACATCTCCAACCGGATTCTGCTGGAATCACAATCCCTCCTGAAGAAAACGGACTGGAACGTTTCAGAGATCGCTTATGCGCTGGGTTTCAATGAAGCAACCCATTTCAATAATTTTTTCAAGAAGCATCTCAACACCAGCCCTACTCAGTTCAGGAATGTTTGAGATTCAATATTGATGCATATGAAAACAAGAAAATTAGGCAACAATTTAGAGGTATCCGCTCTGGGGCTCGGATGCATGGGAATGAACTTTGGTTATGGCCATGTTCTGGAAAAGGAATCGGCCATTAAATTAATAAGGAAGGCTTATGAAAGCGGAATCACGTTTTTTGATACGGCTGAAATCTATGGCCCTTTTACCAATGAAGAGATCGTTGGCGAAGCGCTTGCCCCCTTTCGCAAGGAAGTGGCAATAGCCACTAAATTCGGTTTTGATATTGATTTTAAAACCAGAGAGGTCCATGGCCTGAACAGCCGGCCGGAGCATATCCGGAAAGCGGTTGAAGCCTCCCTGGTTCGTCTGAAAACGGATGTGATTGATTTACTGTACCAGCATCGTGTGGATCCCGAGGTACCCATCGACGATGTAGCAGGTACAGTAAAGGAGTTGATATCAGAAGGGAAAGTGAAGAACTTCGGACTATCAGAAGTCAGTGCCGGCACCATACGCAAGGCACATGGTGTGCAGCCTGTATCTGCCGTTCAAAGCGAATACTCCCTGTGGTGGCGTGAACCGGAAACGAAAATTTTCCCCGCACTGGAAGAATTAGGGATTGGATTTGTCCCCTTCAGCCCTCTGGGGAAAGGATTCCTGACAGGTAAAATTTCAAACGATACGGAGTTTGACCCTACGGACTTCCGAAATACGGTCCCCCGATTTTCACCTGAAAACAGAAAGGCCAATCAGGCTCTGGTGGATTTGCTCCAGCAACTGGCAGATCAAATGGGAGCGACACCAGCACAGATTGCACTGGCATGGATCCTTGCCCAGAAAGACTGGATCGTACCCATACCCGGTACCACAAAGCCACATCGTTTGGAAGAAAACATTGGGGCATCTGAAGTAAGGCTGACGTCGGATGATTTGCAACAGATTGAAGATGCTGTATCAAAAATCCAGATACAGGGGCATCGGTATGGCGAAGGCAGCGAAAAAATGGTCGATAAATAGTGAACCTGACTATTGTATTGATGCAATAGATGATCCGATGAAAACATTAACCTTAAACAATGGCATTAAAATGCCCATTCTGGGCTATGGGGTATATCAGATCCCGGATGCAAAAGAGTGTGAAAGATGCGTGTCAGAGGCTCTGGAAGTCGGGTACCGCTCTATCGATACGGCGGCTGCTTACATGAACGAAGAAGCAGTCGGTAGGGCAGTTGAAAAAAGCGGGATTTCCCGCGAAGAGCTATTTGTGACGACGAGACTCTGAACACGCATACCGCTATTATTTGAATTTCGTAATTAATGACTTGTTTTTTGTAAGGAGATTCATGCCGAATGACTGAATTTTATTAGCGTGAATAACTGTGTGTTAGCCTAAAGTAAAACAACTCAACAATAAAATCTCAAGGTGCCATGAAAACAAGACAAAAACTGAAATTAATTGCATTGATTCCTTTTATAGGGTTGATCACTACTGTTTACGCGCAGGACTGGCCCCAGTTCCTGGGACCTGACAAGAACAGTACCTCTCCCCAGCTTAACATCCTCCGCACCTGGCCTAAGAGCGGGCCGGAAGTACTATGGACTGTGGACATAGGCATAGGCTACGGAGGGCCGGTTGTTAAGGACGGGAAAGTATATTTTCTGGACCGGGATGACAAAGTTGGAGACAAGATGAGATGTTTTGACCTTTCCAGTGGTAAGGAACTCTGGAGTTTCGGGTATGATGCCCCCGGAACCGTCATGTTTCCCGGGTCACGGAGTGTACCCACAGTGGATGGCAAATATGTCTATTCCTGTGGTGCTTTCGGAAATCTGTATTGCATTGATGTGAACACCCATAAGCCTGTCTGGAACAAGAATGTGTGGACCGATTTCGGCGGAATACCCGGAGGCGGTGGGGATGGTGGATTCGGAGGTCCCCCTCAACCCGGAAGCTTTCCTACCTGGGCCATCTCCCAGTGTCCCCTGGTTTACGACGATTTGCTGATCGTGGCTTCACAGGCTCCCGAGGCAGGAGTAGTGGCCTATGATAAACTTACAGGAGCTGTGAAATGGAAAACCCCCTCTCTGGGCGAGGTGGGATACGTGAGCCCGAGTATTGTAAAAATAGACGGAGAAGACCAGGTAGTTATGGTAACAGCATCCGGTGGAGGCAGGGGAAGGCCGGTCATTCCTGGTAAGATCGTTGGTATGGATCCTGGATCCGGAAAGGTGCTCTGGGAAAATGCTGACTGGGAATGTCACATACCGGTAGCACCTGCAGTAGATGCAGGAGAAAACAGGATTCTTGTGGTAGGAGGATACGAGCTCGGTTCGCTTATGCTGAAAGTCGAGAAAGCTGGGGACGGAAGCTACACAGCAACAACCCTGTTCAAGACCGAGGAATTTGGCGGTCATACAAAACCACCCATTCTGATTGATGGATATTTCTATTCCCAGTACGGTACCAATAACAAACGGGACGGGCTGTGCTGCATGAACATGGATGGCGAGATCATGTGGAAAACTAAACGCGATCCGGCTTTCGATAAAGGCAGTATGATCCTTGCCGATGGACTGATCCTGGCAACCAACGGGACCACCATGCTCTACCTGATCGACCCCGATCCTTCGGGATTCAAACCGCTGGCTTCGGCTACTATGCTCGCTGAAGGAGGGACGGGGAACGAAGGAGAATCTATCGCGGCCAGAGTCGGAGGTGCCACCCAGAACTGGGCTCCCTTAGCCCTGACGGACGGCAAGCTACTGATCAGGGACCAGAGCAGAATGCTTTGCTTAAAGGTTGCTGAGTAATTTATTAAATAGGAGTTATGAGAAAGGTAAAGAATGTCTTTGAAGCGAAATCAAAGGACAGAAATGGGTTAAATCGGCGGGACTTTATTGCGAGATCTGCCTTTCTGGGCGCTGGCCTAAGCTCAGCCTCCCTGGCATGGCCGAACACAGAAGCTTCCCCGGAAAAACGGAAGCTGGGATCACTGGAAGTATCAGCTATCGGGCTGGGGTGCATGAGCATGACCAGCGGTTCCTACAATCCGCCGAGGAAAATGGAAGACATGGTACCCGTAATCCGGGGAGCTGTGGATCTGGGTGTAACCTTTTTTGATACCGCGGAAGTATATGGGCCTTTCACCGATGAAGAGATCGTCGGGGAGGCGCTTGCCCCGGTCCGGGACCAGGTGGTCATTGCAAGTAAGCTGGGATTCAAATTCGTGAACGGCCAGAGGGCAGGGCGGGACGCTAGGCCCGAAAGCATGCGCTCAGCTCTGGAAGGAATGCTTCGCCGGCTCAAAACCGACCATATCGATCTTCTTTACCTGCATCGGGTGGACCCGGAGGTGCCCATTGAGGAGGTGGCCGGGACGTTCAGTGAACTGATCAAGGAGGGGAAGGCACGCGAGTACGGATTGTCAGAGGCCTCCCCGGAAACCATCCGCAGGGCACACAGCGTGCATCCGGTGGCAGCGCTCCAGAGTGAATATTCCATCATTCAGCGTGTGCATGAAAACCAGGTACTTGGAACCTGCGGGGAACTCGGGATCGGTTTCGTCCCCTGGGGCCCGGTCTGCCGCGGTTTCCTGGCTGACAAGTTTAATGAATACAGCCGCTTTTCCGAAGAGTCCCGTTTTGCTTCTGTTCCCTATTTTACCCCGGAGGCCATCCGGGCCCACATGCCCTTGCTGGACCTGGTCCGTGAATGGGGAAGACGCAAAGAAGCCACTCCTGCGCAGATATCGCTGGCCTGGCTGCTGGCGCAAAAGCCCTGGATCGTGCCCATTCCGGGTACCACCAAGCTTCATCATGTGAAAGAGGACCTTGGGGCTCTGAGTGTCCGTTTCACCGGGGAGGAACTGAAGGAATTTAGAGATGCCTTTTCGGAGATTCCGCTGATTGGAGTAAGGCCCCCGGAATCTGCTCTGCAGAACAGTTAATCCGGCAATGGTAAATCCTTCTACCTGCTACGTTAAAAACCTGTTAAAGAAAAGCAGGGGGATGATTTTTCAGGGCGCAAGTTTGTTCTTATATAACTCAAAACTAATTTGAAATCAAATGGCAAAATTCAATCTGAACATCAACGGCACCATGCGGGAAGTGGATGTGGATCCCTCCACCCCCATGTTATGGGTTCTCCGTGATCATCTACGGTTACTGGGTACCAAATACGGTTGTGGTGTTGCAGTCTGCGGGGCCTGTAC
>CAYRLP010000268.1:0-4882 GCA_964424935.1 uncultured Bacteroides sp. | reverse complement strand
GATTTATCCACATGGAAAAGGGGAAGTTATAAGCCGCACATGTTGATAATTATTCTTTTGATTTCAGGCTTGTTTAGGTACTTTTACCAGCCATTGGAGAGGAGGTAAGAATGAAGCAGTATCTGGATTTGCTATCACATGTACTGGAGCTGGGGACCCGCAAGGAGGATCGTACGGGAACCGGAACCATCAGCACCTTCGGATACCAGATGCGCTTCAACCTGGAGGATGGCTTCCCCCTGATGACCACCAAAAAACTACACCTGAAGTCGATTATTCATGAATTACTCTGGTTTCTCGATGGAAACACCAATACCCGTTACCTCAACGACCATGGGGTCCGGATATGGAACGAATGGGCCGATGAAAACGGGGAGCTGGGACCCATTTACGGGTACCAGTGGAGAAGCTGGCCGGCAACTGATGGTTCCGGCATCGACCAGATGACCCGTGTGGTGGATTCGATCCGCGAAAATCCAGATTCCCGGAGACATATAGTCAGCGCCTGGAACGTGGGGGCACTGGATGAAATGGCGCTGCCTCCCTGCCACATCCTTTTCCAGTTCTATGTGGCCGGCGGAAAACTTTCCTGTCAGCTTTATCAGCGCAGTGCCGATATTTTTCTCGGGGTTCCCTTTAACATCGCTTCCTACTCCCTCCTGCTCATGATGATGGCCCAGGTCACCGGTTTGAAACCGGGTGAATTCATTCATACCCTGGGTGATGCGCATATTTACCTGAACCATCTGGAACAGGTCAGTCTGCAGCTGACCCGTGAACCCTTACCTCTGCCCAGGTTAAAGCTTAATCCCGGGATCTGTTCGCTCTTCGATTTTCGCTATGAGGATTTCACCGTGGAGAATTATAATCCTCATCCCCATATAAAGGGAGTCATCTCGGTATAGGTATGGAAGAAAAGATCCTTAATAATATCTCCATTATTGTGGCCATTGCTGAAAACCGGGCCATCGGGAAGGACAACCGCCTACTCTGGCATCTGTCGGACGACCTGAAACGCTTCAAGAAACTGACCACCGGGCATACAATGATTATGGGCCGAAACACCTTCCTCTCCCTACCTGGTGGTGCTCTTCCCAACCGGCGGCATATTGTTATTTCGGACATCCCCGGGGAATCATTCGAAAGGTGCGAAATGGCCCGGTCCATCGATGAGGCGGTTCAGCTTGCCGGTTCTGAGGAAGAATGCTTTGTGATTGGCGGTGGCATGGTATACAGGCAGTTCCTCCCCCTGGCCGGCAAACTCTATCTTACCCTGGTCCACAAATCTTTTGAAGCCGATACCTTTTTCCCGGAGATTGATTTCAGCCGTTGGAAGGCGGTATACACCGAGGAAGTGGATGCCGGAGACCGGAACGAGTATGCCCATACCTACACCGAGTACATCCGCAGCTGATCCCCCTGTTCAGGATTTTAGTTCCGGACCGGGTCCCACGCTGTAAATGATCCCCCAGAATGAGGTAAAGGCCGTGATCAGATAGAAGATCAGGCTCAGGGAAATGGAGAGGTTCAGATCCAGACCCAGCCACTGGGCTCCCAGCATAAAGGTAAATTCCCTTGAACCGATCCCACCGATGGTCAATGGCAGCACTGCCACCATGGAGGAGATCAGAAAGACAAAGAGATAAGCCTCCAATTGTCCCGGTGCATCCAGGGACCCAAGGATCAACAGGGCGGAACCCAGCTGGAGAAGCTGTATCCCCAGGGAATAGAACTGGGAGATGGTGAACACCGGTAGCAGGTAGGAGAAAAAGCGCCTGATGATGATGTAGGCGACGAATATGCTGAGGGGAATCAGAAGCCAGGCATACCAGGCATGGTTGCGCATTCCAGGCAGGAAACAAAACAGAACGACCGCCATGCAAAAAAGCACCACCACACCGATGATCCGGTCCAGCAGGACCGCCCAGAAAATTTTCCGCGTCGCCACTTTATACCTCTTATTCAGGTAGTAGATTTTATACCCGTCTCCTCCGATTCCGCCAGGCAGAAAAAGGTTGTAGAACATCCCCAGCAGATAGAGTTTCCAATGGGACCACTGGGAGATCCGTATGTCGATGGAAGCCAGGAAACGGTTGAGCCGGACCGAAGAGACCAATTTGGAAAGCACAAACAGCACCAGGGCCCCTGCCAGAAACCCGGGTTTTGAATCGCGCATGGTATCAAGCACCTGCTGCACATCAATTCGGGTGAATACATACCATAACGCGGCAACGGTCACCGTCACTTTTGCCAGGATCGTGAGATAGCGCCTGAGCTTATTTTTCACGGGTGATGGTACGTTTTACCCGGTAGGGCTTTTTCTTCTGGGATTCATAGTAGGTCCGCATCAGTATCTCTGAAAGAATCCCGATGGTAATGATCTGTATCCCGCCGATGGTCAGCATAATTCCCAGCAGCAGCAGGGGCTTCCCCCAGATGTCATTTCCCAGAAGTTTCACCACAAGCAGGTAGAGGTCGATCACCGCCCCTACACCAAATATGAGGAGTCCAAGGGTACCGAAGAAATGTATGGGCCGGTCCTGGTAACGAAGAAAGAAGACGATCAGAAGCAGGTCGCTGATTACCCGGAAGGTCCTGCCCATCCCGTATTTGGACTTTCCGAATCTCCGTTGGTGATGCCGGACGGGGACCTGTTCCATCCGGGCACCCTGAAGCACTGCCAGTACGGGAATAAACCGGTGCAGTTCCCCGTAAAGCCCCAGATTCCTGGCAATTTCGCTTCGGAACACCCTCAAGGCACAACCATAATCCCTGAGCTTCACTCCCGTGATCACACGTATGAAAAAATTGGCGATCCTGCTGGGAATCCTTCTGGACAGGGCTGCGTCCTTTCGATGGACCCGTTCACCGGAGACCATATCACAATCTTTCTCTTTCAGCGTATCCAGCATCATGGGTACATCTGCCGGATCATTCTGCATATCCCCGTCCATCAGGACAATCAGCTCGCCCTCTGCATGGTCGATCCCCGCGGAAAGTGCCGAACTCTGTCCGTAATTGGTACCCAGATCCACCCCCACCAGATTGACATAATCCACCGACATCCGTGATATTTCAGACCAGCTGCCGTCGCTGCTTCCATCGTTCACCAGGATCATCTCAAAGGGGTGGCGAGTGGGTTCCATAGCTGCATGGATCGCCCGGCACAAAGGTTCTATATTCTCCTTTTCGTTGTAAATAGGAACCACAAATGAGACTTTCTCCATCTGGCTGGCAGCTTGTTAAGAGATCAGTAAAGTAACCATTTTTTGCTATATTTCCCCTTCGATTTGCACCAGATTTATGAAGAAAAACACAATCGTCCTAACGGCCGTTATGGTCACAGGAGCCCTGATCCTGGTTGCGTATTTCGGCAGGGTGATTGTACATCCCGATTCCTACCTGTTCTCTTCATCGGGCGATGCGGTGAAGAGCTACTATAATTTCAGCTACTACCTGAAATATGACTCGGGTATGGACCACAACGGGATCAACTATCCTTACGGGGACCATCTGCAATATATGAATTCCCATCCCCTCTACCTGCAGATCATTAAATTCCTGGACCGGCGCATTTATCCGCTTTCGGATCACGGGGTGGGCATCCTGAATCTGAGTATGATACTTTCATTGCTGGTGGCCATCCCTTTTATCTACCTGATCCTGAGGAAATTTTCCCTGCCTCCCTGGTATGCCGCCGTGGTCTCCCTGATTATCCTCTTTCTGAGTCCCCAGGTCGACAGGCTGGGTGGACATTTTGAGATGGTCTATGCTTTTTTTATCCCCCTTTACTGGTACCTGCTGATACGCTGGCACGAAGCATCCAAAAAAGGTATATGGTCGCTGCTTTTGCTCTTGACTGCCCTGGTCGGGGGTTTTACCAGTGCCTATTACGCGGCCTTCCTGGCCGTATTTCCCCTGGCTGTCCTCCTGGTCCAGCTCTGGAAACACCGGGAAAAGCTGAGGGGCTATCTTCCGGAAGGTCTGCATCTGCTGCTAATTTCCCTGCTCCCCCTTCTGATCGTCAAGGGAACGGCGTCGCTTACCGACTGGGTGGATGACAGGCCCGATAATCCCTGGGGCTTTTTCATCTTCCACGCCAACGTTTTCAGTATCTTCCTCCCGTCCCATTCCCTTCTCCAGCAGGTGACCAGCGACATCCTGCCCATCCGGTACACCTGGGAAGGAAGGGCCTATGTAGGATTTCCCGCTACCCTGCTGGCGATCTCCTTTCTGGGCACCATGCTCTTTCAGCTGGTCGGCCGGAAGAAACCCCGCTGGAGGTCCTTCTTTCCTAACAACAGGCTCAATCTGTACCTGGCGGCTTCCCTGCTGGTCCTGCTGTTTTCCATGGGCATTCCATTTAAATGGGGCCTGGGTTTTCTGACAGATCTGCTACCCCCCTTAAGACAATTCAGGTGCCTGGGCCGCTTTTCCTGGATCTTTTACTATGTGTTTACCGTATTTACAGCCACTTACCTTTATTCCCTGTACAGGGTGTTCAGGAGCAAAGGATACGGGCCGCAGGCCCTGTCTGTCCTGCTGCTGGCCCTTTCCTTCTGGGGCCTGGAGTCAGCTTCCCGGATCCGGGGAAGTACCCGCCACCTGTATAACCGGAACGACCTGTTTCATGCGGGAGGCCCGGATCTCGCGGAAATCCTGAACGAATCCGGAACAGGCGCCGACGAGTTTCAGGCCATTTTCTTCCTGCCTTTTGCCAATACCTGCGGGGATAAGCTCCGGTTTGAAAAGGGGCTGGATGCCTTTACCGAAGCCATGCGCTGCAGCTACCAGACGGGAATCCCCATTGTGGAGAGTTACTCCCCCCGGATCTCACTTTCCCAGGCCATGAGCTCCATTCAGCTGCTGGCCGACAGTACCA
>CAYRLP010000267.1:0-4912 GCA_964424935.1 uncultured Bacteroides sp. | reverse complement strand
TCAGGGACCAACCCGGATTTTTCTGGCAGCAACCGTCATAAACTGCTCCGGCTCTATTCCATTGCTTTCCAGCTGCTTAATCTGTCTGAGGTAAACGGGGCGGTGCAGGGGAGGCGCCGCAAGCATGACGATCAGGGACTGGCCAGTGTGAACGGTCTCTGGGGGAGTGTCCTTTCCGATTTGAAGGAACGCGGAGTGGATCAGAAGAAAATACTGGAACATTTCAGGCACATCGAGGCAGAACCCGTGCTGACTGCCCACCCCACGGAAGCAAAGCGACCGGTGGTGCTTTCACTTTATCGCCAGATATACCTGTTGATGGTGAAGCGGGAAAACTCCATGTATAACCGTTTCGAGCAGCAGGAGATAAAAGATGACATCAAACGGATCCTGCACCAGCTCTGGTTCATCGGTGAGATCTTCATCGAAAAACCGGCCCTGGAATCGGAGCTGGAAAATGTACTCCACTATTTTTACAAGGTGTTTCCTGAGGTCATGCCCATGCTGGATTACAGGCTGGCGCAGGCCTGGCAGGAAGCCGGCTTTGATTCGAAACTGATACAGGACGCCGCTGTATTCCCGACCATTACCTTCGGGAACTGGGTAGGCGGGGACCGGGACGGACATCCGCTGGTCACTGCAGAGGTGACCACTTTCACTTTAAGGGCATTCCGCCTTCATGCCATGAAACTCTTGGTAGCCCGGTTGGATGAACTCTCTGAAAAAGTGAGTATTTATTGCGAGGGTGAATGCCTGACCACAGAATTCAGCCTGAGGCTGGAGGAACTGGAAAGGGAACTCTCTCAGGAGATTGGATCCGACCAACCGGAACCATTCCGGTACTTCATCCATTTGCTGAAATTGAAGTTACCCGTGGCCGAGCAGCAGGGCGGAGGGGTGGAACTAATCGATAAGCCATATTCTTACCATCATTCGGATGAGCTTTTAAACGACCTGATTTTACTGAAATCCACATTGATTCGGTTTGGAGCGGGATCGCTTGCCCATGATGTGGTTCAGAAAGTAATCCGTCACCTGGAGATCTTTGGGTTCCACCTGGCACGTCTGGACATCCGGCAGAACAGCCAGTATCACGAAGAGGCACTTATATCCTTAATCCAAAGCGGCATCCCGGAGCTCTACCGGCAGTTGTCCGATAAGAAGGAATCACTGGAATCCGTAATTTTCAAAGAGCTTGAACAAAACCGGCCCTTTAATGCACGCACTGATTTTCTTACCTCGGAAAAGGCAAGGGAGGCTGTTGAAGTCTTTCATTCCCTTCGCCGGCATATCCGCAAATACTCCGAACGGGCGCTGGGCTCATTCATCGTAAGCATGACCCGCAGTGTGACAGATCTCTTTACGGTGTTTCTGCTTTCCAGAGAGGCTGGTTTCTCCAAGATGACCCCATCCGGACTGGTCTGTCCCATCCCTGTGGTGCCACTGTTTGAAACCATCACGGATCTGAAGGAGAGCCCGCATATCCTGGATCAGTTTCTCTCCCATGAAGTAACACGGAAGAACCTGGAGTACGTGCAGGAAAAGCGGAACTGGCCCGAGCCTGTGCAGGATGTGATGATCGGGTACAGTGACAGCAACAAGGACGGGGGGATCCTGGCCAGCACCTGGCATCTGTATGATGCTCAGATGAAACTGGCAGAAGTCGGAAAGAAACATGGTGTGAATATCCGTTTTTTCCACGGCAAGGGAGGTACTATCAGCCGGGGAGCGGGTCCTACCAACTGGTTCATGAAGTCCCTTCCGCATTCCACCCTGAATGGCCTGATCCGGGTGACCGAACAGGGGGAGACCATTGAACGGAAGTATGCCAATAAGGTGAATGCATCCTATAACCTTGAACTGCTCCTGGCTGGAACTGCATTACAGACCATTGTAAACCAGCTGGGGCAACCGGAAGGGGAACCAGTACGGGAACAGCTGTTCTCATTCATGGCAGAAGAAAGTTACAGGGCATTTAAAAACCTCACCCAGCACCCTTCGTTTATCCCTTTTTACGAACAGGCAACTCCCATTGATGTCATTGAATCCAGCAAGATCGGTTCACGTCCCTCCCGGCGAAGGGGGAAACGGAGCCTGGAAGATCTGAGGGCCATCCCCTGGGTTTTCAGCTGGACCCAGTCGCGGATGCACATCTCCAGCTGGTACGGGGTGGGATCCACCCTTCACAAGATGAAAACGGAATATCCGGAAAAGTACAGCCAACTGAAGAAACTGGTCAAAACGGATAATTTTATCCGCTATGTCCTGACTAACGTGGATACCAGCCTGGCTGCAACCGACGAGGAGATCATGGGCCTGTATGCCGGGTTGGTGGAGGATCCCGGGGTGAAGGATGAAATCCTCGGGATATTATTGAATGAGTTGGAGCTGACCCGGTACATGATGCTGGATCTCCTGGGAAGCCCCATATCACAGCGCCGGGTCAACCACTATCTCTCCACCCGGTTGAGGGCCGAAGCCCTTCTTCCGCTTCACCAGGAGCAGGTTCACCTGCTCAGGCTCTGGAGGGAGACCCTGAAAAAGGGAGACAACAACCAGGCGGAGCTGCTGCTTCGTGACCTGCTTCGCAGTGTCAATGCCATAGCCAGTGCCATGGGGACCACGGGATAGGACCGTTTATCCATATTGTTTGCTTTGTATTACCTTTAAACGGGTAAAAATGGAATTATGCAAAAATTCAATGAAAAGGCCACACTGGGCAGGACCGGGCTGAATGTAGGCCGGCTGGGCATCTCATCCAGTTACGGGGCGCCGGCGGAAGCTTTTGAGGAGGCGTTCGAACGGGGCTGCAACTATTTTGTGGTGGGCAGTTTTATAAAGGGAAGATCCAAAGAGATGATCCGGGCCATCCGGAACATCATCGGGCAGGGCAAACGGGATCAGCTGGTGGTCTGCCTGATGGAGTATACACACTCCAGGTTGATTGGTAAACCTCATTTCTATAAAGGGTTGAAAAAAATGGGCCTGGACTATGTGGATGTCCTGATGCTTGGATATTATCCTTCCAGGCCCAGGAAACAGGTGATGGACCTGGCCCTTGGCCTGAAGGAGAGGGGAGCGGTTCGTCACCTGGCGCTTTCCGGTCACAACCGGAAGCTTTTTCCCATGCTCCTGGAAAGCCCCATCGACATTTTCCAGGTGCGGTACAATGCGGTGAACAGTGGGGCTGAGGAAGATGTGTTCCCGTTTTGCGGGGGTGAAAACAAACCCGGGATCATCTCCTATACCGCAACCCGGTGGGGACAGCTCCTGAATGAGAAAAAAATGCCTCCCGGGGAGAAGCCGCTGACCGCCGGGGACTGTTACCGTTTTGTATTGAGTCACCCGGCGGTGGATCTCTGCATGACCGGGGCCCGCAGCCTGAAGATGATGCGTGAAAACCTGGAAACCCTGGAATCCGGGCCCCTCTCGCCTGAAGAGATGGAACGGATCCGCCGCATCGGTGACCACATCTACGGCAAACCCAGGGCGGTTGCAGGAACCTGACCCGGACTCCTTATGAATTCATGGTTGTGATCACCTGTCCATCCAGGGTATGATAGGTGCGCATCAGGTTGGCAGTCAGACAGGAGTGGACCGGCAGGAAGAGGAGGTTTTCCCCGATGCTGACCCCGTTGATCAGGTCCGTTCCGCATTCCAGGAGCCCGTGCTCCTGTGAAAGATTGGACAGGTAGTGGGACACATCTGCAGGCTCCCAGCCATGTGCAGCCGGGGCAACCAGCTGTCCGAAGATGGCTGATCCGTCGATCATCAAGGTATCCTTGGAGAAGTGAACCGCACCCCCATGGATTAGGATCCTTCCTTTGGACGGATACCGTCCTGCTACCGGGCATTCCATGGCCACAGCGATCTCTTCCAAACGGCATGCTCCCAGTGCCAGCTGGATCAGGTCGTAGAATACAAAGTTTCCCGGCGTAAGTTCATCTATTCCGTCAAAAGTCTCCTGTATGCTGCAATTGGGAGTGTCGCCATAAAGAACCCCGGGGCCGGAGGATTCAAACATGCTTTTTAATTGTTGCAGGGTTTCGAGGGCCATCCGGTGAATGTCATCCCTGTCCTCCCGGTTTGCTGCTTTATAGGAGTGGCCGGCATGGCAGTAAAATCCGGAGAATACGAGCCGCGGATTGGCACCGGCCTTTACAACAATCTGTTCGATCAGGCCGGTTTGATCCGACGGGATCCCGGTCCTGCCGTAGCCGGTATCCACATCGATGTAGAACCGGACCGGGTGGGGGATATGATTCAGAAAGGGAAGCACGGCAGGACTGTCCACCAGGATGGAGAGTTCGCACTGCTCCGAAAGCCTGATCAGAGCATCCATCTCACCGGGGTGAAAGGGAAAGGCCACCAGGATATCCTTCCAGCCGGCTTCTGTAAAGTAACGGGCCATTTCAAAGGAGGAGACGGTGATCGCATTTACTCCGAAGTCCAGGAACCAGCTGCCGATCTCGGCGGACTGGTGGGTTTTGAAGTGGGGCCTGAAGGAGAGATTGTGTCGTGCCGTTTTACGGATCATTTTTTCGATGTTCCGCAGGCACTTTTCTCTATCAATAAGCAGTCTTGGCATTTTCTTACTGCCCGTGTTCGGGAACGGGCTCGTTTCCCCAGGGATTCGAACCTTCTCCCATATTCTTACGCCATTCGTGTCGCCAGCGGTGCATGTCAAGCAGATTGATAACGGGTTTCATTTTCCGCTCCTCCTTTCCGGGGATGGGCTCCAGTTCAGTGGGTTTGTCCAGGTACCAGTAAGCCACACTGGATAGTTCCAGGGTAAGGTAATTATTGTGTCCGTGTTCAATGGTAAAGCGCAGTGATTTGTCGAAATAGACGGGATCCTCGATATGGAAACGGTAGCAATGGGTCCGGCCCAGCCAGCCGATGTCATCGGGAG
>CAYRLP010000266.1:2617-4916 GCA_964424935.1 uncultured Bacteroides sp. | reverse complement strand
CCATAGGATTTCAGGCCACCAAAGGTTAATCCAGCCCCCAGGCCACCATCAAGGCGAAAGCCCACCTGCGCAAACACGGCAGTTGGCAATAATGCGAACAATAAAATCCATAGCTTCTTCATAACAGGGTGTTTTTAGGTTAACACAGGTATTCCTTACGAAAACCTGCGGATTTTTGTTACGAATCATCCCGAAACGAAAGATGCTGTGAAGTCACCCAGGGAAGGTTTTATCGATCCTTCGGGACCCTCCCCGGCGTTTTGCGCCTGTAGATTTCAAACACAAATTCGTCGTATTCTTCCTTTTTCTCAACCGTCCAGTCCCCCTCATCAAACTCAGGGAAATAGACATTGCCCTTGTGTTCCCCCTTGATAAAGGAGAGGTACATGTAATCCGCACAGGGAATCGATTCTTCATAAATGGCCTGTCCGCCGCAAATAAACACATCCTCAGTAAAGGTATTGGCATACGCAAGAGCTTCCTTGAAAGAGCCGAATACCGATGCCCGGTCCGTTTTAAGCGTGCCGGATACAACCACTATCCGTCTGGGGAGCATATCATATTTGAATATCTCATAAGATTTTCTTCCTATGAGCACCGTCCGGTCCCTTACGTAACCCAGGAAGTGATTGTATTCTTCAGGGATGTGCCAGGGAAGCCCCTTTCCGTTGCCAATGATACGATTGCTCCCGATTGCCGCTATGATTATGACCATGTTAAGAAAAATCTGTCTAATTTAAAACAATTATCCAACTGCTTTGTCACTAGTAACAACCATATTCAATGAAACAACTAATCTTAAATGAAATGAAAAAACTTCTTACGATTGCCGCTGTTGTATTCCTCTCATTTTCAGCCGTCAGCGCCCAGGAAAGCATGTTCAACCTGGGAGATAAGGTCGTCAGTGCGGGAATAGGTTTCGGAACCACCCTCTACTCCGGTACCTACTATACAAGGGGGGTCCCGCCCATTTCCCTTTCGTATGAACAGGCCGTTAAGGACGGGATACTTGATAAAGGAGTGATCGGTGTGGGCGGTTGGGTAGGATATACCTCCTACAAGTACGATTACCTGGGCTGGGGCTACAAGTATACCAACTTCATCTTTGGTGTCATGGGATCCTTCCACTACCCCCTGGTAGACAGGCTTGATACCTATGCGGGGATCGGGCTGGGCTATAACGTCGTTTCGGCCAATGAATTCGGTGTCAACACGGGTTGGGATTATTCCGCCACATCCGGGGGTATCGTATTTGCCGGTATGATCGGTGCCCGCTACTATTTCACAGATCAGATTGCGATATTTGCACAGGCGGGTTACGGCATTGCATACTTCACCGTCGGGGCCAGCTTCAGGTTCTGATCGGTCCTTTTCCTAAAAAAACTGGAGGGTGCTTCACACGAGGCACCCTTTTTCATTTATTCGATGATCAGATTCCTGTTTCTGGGGTACTTCACTGAATACTTCAGTTCAAGCTCTCTGGTTTCAGCGGGCTTCAACGTTAACTCCCACATGATTTCCCCGGTGTCCGGATCATGCTTTGCCCCGGATATATTCTGGACATCCACCTCTATTTCCTGATTGGTGGAGACCGGAACCTGGTCAAGCACAATCATGTTTACCTCCTGGCTCTTGTTATTCTTTACCGTGGTCATCCATGCCCTGGTTTCTTCTTTTTTGTTCCCGATGAATCTTCTGTTCGTGAAATCCAGGATCTTTTCCCTGTTTATGGATATGCTCCTGTCCCGGCCCAGCGAGATCTCCAGGGTATCGGAAGCATAATGGACATCCATCAGGGTCTTCCCGAGGTAGGTACCCTCGAAAAACACATTTGCTTCACCCTCCAGCAGGTTGTATTTTTCCCAGTCCACCACGTTAGCCATCAGGAAAGCTGCCTTATCAATCTTGGGAACACTGTAATACTGATAGAACGCAGGCAGGTCATAATAGGCCATATCCACTGCATAGTTCTTGTTATCCGAAAGGACGGTGTAGGGGGTATTTATTTCAAAATCCACGGTGGTCTGGTTCTCCACCTGAACAGCCGGAACGGGCCTGCTTTCTGCACCCCGGATATTTACCATTTCATTGCCAGCAGGTTCACTTGCGGCCCTCTCCCGCATAGCCGACGGGGCTGCCTTATTAACACCATAAGCCGAAACCACCACCTCATCCAGAGTCATTTCTTCGTCCTGAAGCCCCACATTCATGACAGCACCTGACACTGGGAGGGTCTGGGTTGCATACCCTACATAGGAAAACATTAACTGGCTGGAACCATTCGGGATGGTGATGGAGT
>CAYRLP010000266.1:0-2607 GCA_964424935.1 uncultured Bacteroides sp. | reverse complement strand
TCACGGTGCCGATGGTGGTCCCCGCAACAACCACATTTACACCAGGCAGTGGCTCCCCTGTATTGCTCATGACCTTTCCCCTAACACTGTTTGTACTCAGATTTTTATAGGTTGGAGGTGCCGTATTGTAATTCAGATAATAGGTCTGCAGCTCGGGGGCAATGCCTGACACATTGGGATCCGCAGAAGAGAAACGTAGCTTCACGCCCGACCAGTCCACTTTTGTGTCCTGTTTTACATTCGCCTTGTATATCAACTGAACAGGTTCACTGATGTTTACGGCACGGATATCATACGAGGGGAACCATCCCGCATTTGCCACCAGATAAGAAAGTTCCAGCGAATAAGTACCGCTCCGGACGGCATCCACCTTAACCAGGATTTCCCCGGTCGGATACTCCTTTTTACCGGACAGGGTATTGATCTGATTCTGCAGCTTGATCCTTTGCTCGTTCAGGTCCTTGAGGGTCCTGGTCCGATCAATTTCATCCATCTTCAGGGAAGTCAGTTTATTGCTGAAGAAATCAGAAGCCAGCTGCAGGTTATTGACACTGACCTGCTCATTCTTTCCTCCCAGATCCCTGTTTGTCTGCAGAAACAGGATATCCTCCCTGATGACCGATAAATAGGTATTTTCAACGGTAATTTTTTCCTCGATGCTCTCCAGCTTTGCTTCCAGATCCTTCAGTTCCTTGGATTTTTCCATTATATTCAGGTAGTTTTGCTGGTGGTTGACAGACAGGACCGTCAGTTCACCTTCTGCTTTTACCTGGAGGCTTTTGGCATCGATGAACGGGGATAGATCTATAAACTTGACGATCGCCTTCCCCTTTGCAAGATCAACCATCTTTTTCCGGGTGATCTGTGCTCCGTCCAGAAACACGGTCACTTCATTCACGTCGGATTTAATCTCTTTCTCCGGAATTTCCTGCGAAAACAGGCTGCCGGACAATAGGCATAAAACCAGGGTACTGATTGTTTTCATGGTAAGTTGCTTTAATGGCTTCCTTCGTTTTGCCCTCAAAATATGAATTTTACACTTCCGAGTGTCGCCTGATGCCAGGATGTTAAGAACAATTTGAAAGCAATTGTCCACCGGTCCCGTGTATCCCCTCCCCCTGCCGGGATGCCAGCGCGATCCGATTCTTAAATATAAAAGGACCTTTTTATCCTTTTATAGATACTTTTCACTAGATTTGTTTCCTGACCATAAATAATGTAGCCATGGAAATCAATGCAGATACAACGATTGGAAAAATCGTCCGGTATAATTTCAAGACCTCGCAGTTGTTCGAAAGGAGGCGGATCGACTATTGTTGCGGAGGAGATAAAACCCTCGAACAGGCCTGTACTGAAATGCATCTGGACCTGGGCAAGTTCAAAAGTGAAATTGAGAAAATTATTACACTGGAAGACTGGGATTCGCAATACCTGGATGAGTTATCCCCCGGTGCCCTGTGCGATTATATCGTAAACAGGCACCATAAATACATCCATGTGAATGCACCGCTTATTCTGCAACGCCTTCAGAAACTGAGCGATGAGCATTCAAGCCAGCATTCCCAGCTTCATGAGATTAAAAGACTGTTTGACGACGCTACCGACAAACTGATCATCCATATGAAGAAGGAGGAGCTCTTGTTCTTTCCTTTCATTAAAGCACTCTACAGGGATCTGAAAAAAGGAAACAGAACCAGGGTGAATGTACCTGAATTGAAGGAACTTCTGAGACAATTGGTAACGGATCATGAAGCGGAGAGTAAGAGATTTAAAACCCTGACCCTGCTGACAAATCAATACCAGATACCATCAGACGGGTGCCACACCTTTGAGGTAACGTACCGGTCACTGGAGGATTTTGAAAAAGATCTGCACAGGCATATTCACCTGGAAAATAACATATTGTTTCCAAAAATTGATAAATTGATCAATTCTAGCGTTTCGTAAACTCCTGAAATATGCTGGCCAGAAACACTGAATACGCCATCCGGGCACTGGTATATATCCGGTTGAAAAACTGGGAGAACCATAAACCCGGCGTAAGTGAGATCGCCAGAGAAATTGAGGCTCCTGAAGCTTACCTGGCCAAAATACTGCAGGTGCTGACCAGACGCAGGACTATAAACTCCCGGAAAGGCCGGGGTGGCGGATTTCATTTCATAGATGACGGGGATACCCCGACCCTTTACGATGTGATACTGGTCATGGAAGGGGATGCCTGTTTTAAAAAATGCGGTTTCGGATTCAAGGACTGCAACGATGTGAATCCCTGCCCCTTACATGAGCACTATGTGGTTATCCGGGAAGACTTCCTTTCCCTGACCAGGTCCGAAACCATTGGTTCCATCTCCCGGAAAATCCTGGATGGCAAAGCATATCTGAAATCACCTCTGGAAGATTTTAACAGCGAAATGAAAAGTATCCGAAAATGAACTTACTGAATCAAAACACCGGCCTGTACACCGATTTCTATGAACTTACCATGGCTCAGGGATACTTTCTCGGCGGGAAGAAGGACAGCCCGGCTGTATTTGACTATTTCTTCCGGAACAGGCCCTATGAAGGAGGTTATACCGTGTTTTCCGGACTGACCGAACTGCTTGAAAT
>CAYRLP010000265.1:0-4922 GCA_964424935.1 uncultured Bacteroides sp. | reverse complement strand
CAGAACTGTCTTCCGAAGAGCCATTTATCAAACGGATCAGCGACACCATGTTCCGTGCCAGGGCTATAACCGAGGAGGATCAGGCTGCCCGTTACGAGCAGGAGGCCTTCGGGATCCTCCGCCAGGAAATGATCGATACACTAAAGTCCGAACCGGTGGAACCTGCCAGGAACATCCTGGATGATCAGATCCTCTGGGGAAGGAGTCCCGTAAGGCTCGACCTGGCAGGAGGCTGGACCGATACACCCCCCTACTCCATTATGGAGGGGGGCCGGGTGGTGAACCTATCCGTAGAACTGAATGGACAACTTCCCCTGCAGGTCTACGCCAGACCCATTGAGAAGCCCATGATTGTGCTACGGTCCATCGACCTGGGGCAGAAGTCGGAAATACAGAGTTTTGAACAGCTGAACCAGTTCAACAAGCTGGACGGGGGATTTTCAATCCCACGAGCGGCACTGGTGCTTGCAGGATTCGGCCCTATGTTTTCTCAGAAGCACTATCCCGATCTGCAATCCCAGCTGAAGGCCTTTGGCTGTGGCATTGAAATGTCTTTGCTTGCAGCGATTCCCAAAGGATCGGGACTGGGAACCAGCTCGAACCTGGCCGCCACGGTGCTGGGTACTCTGAACGAGTTCTGTGGACTGGGCTGGGACAAGCATACCATCGGTTACCGTACGCTGATCCTGGAACAGATGCTAACCACGGGGGGTGGGTGGCAGGACCAGTTCGGTGGGATCTTCGAAGGGGTGAAGTATCTGGAAACCCAGGCGGGAATCCGGCAGAACCCTGGCATCAAGTGGCTCCCCGACCTGTTGTTTACCAAACGGGAATCCCGCGAAATGATGCTCATATACTATACGGGAATCACGAGGGTGGCCCATGATATTCTGGGGGAGATTGTAAAGGCCATGTTCCTGAATTCCTCTCTCCACACGGGGATTCTCAGTGAAATGAAGGTCCACGCCCGTGAAACCTTTGACACCATCCTGGGAAATCACTATGAAGATCTGGCAGAAAAGGTGGCCATCAGCTGGACGCTGAATCAGCAGCTGGACCGGGGGACCAATCCGACGCCGGTTCGCGCGATAATTGAGCGGATCAGCGATTACCTACTGGGCTATAAGCTCCTGGGAGCTGGCGGGGGAGGCTATATGCTCATGTTTGCCAAATCGGCAGAAGCTGCTCAACGGGCCCGGAAGGAGCTGGAATCAGATCCACCCAATGCCCGGGCCAGGTTCGTGGACTTCTCAATCTCACAAACCGGGTTCCAGGTATCCCGTTCCTGATCTGTCCCACCGGGATTAACCGGGGCTTGTATTCTCAAACCGGTCCACCGGGATGTCACCGTACACCACTTCCAGGAAGGGTTCCCCGTTCCGGAGCCCGGCCAGTCCATAACCGGTTTCCGTGGAGATAAAACACTGGAAATTATCCCCCAGCTGCGAATGGATGTAGAGGGTCCGGTCAAGTGCATCATAGAACAGGCCCGTAAGTCCCTGCAGCAGGGCATAACTGGACAGCGCCCTGGCATACCAGTGCCCGCACTCATATTCATTGAACGGGTTCCGGATGGTCCCGTCATATCGTTTTCTGACCTCCCGGACGATCTCAAGTCCCTTATCAACCTCGCCGTGCATCATCAGGTGAGAGGCCACCTGGTATTCAATTCCGGTCCAGACCTCGTTGCTGTATACAAAGGGCAGGGAGGGCGCATCCCCGTCTGGCCAGGTACAGAGCAGGAGTCCCCCGTCGCTCCCGGCTCCGAATCCGGGCCGCTGTGGGTTAACATGATCGGTAAGGTCCTCTTTAAAATTATTCAGGAAAACCGCATTCAAATGGCTGTGCACCTTTTCATGGTCCATGAATTCCGGCAGGCCGCATACGGCATCAAACCAGGCACCGATAATCCCGTCGGCCAGGCATCCGGTTCCGTACTGGTACTTGGGTCCCTCCTGTTTCAATAATGCCAGGGCTTCATCGCTGTAGTTAATGTTCCAGGCCGCAGCCAGGCTCTCATCGGGAGAAGGTGTCTTCAGACCTTTCCAGGTGGTGCGTTGAATAAAGTACTGTCCGTTATACAGCTCCTCTTCCATAAACCGGACCCCTTTCTGAAGCAGATCTCTGTACTGCTGGCTGTCCTCACCCAGGGCTTCAGCCATCCGGATCATGGCCTGGGTGGCTCCCAGGTAAATACTGGAACACATGCCGTCGGGTCCCCAGAATTCGATATCGTAGGTGTTATGAGGGGGTTCTTCCAGCACCCCTTTCCTGTCCGGGTCCCAGCTGTTGGAACAATAAGCATAGCTCAGCTTCACTTCAGGCCAGAGCGACCGGAGCCACTCGGTATCTCCCGAAATGCGCCATTCACGGTACACTTTCATCATTCCCCCCAGCTGCCCGTCTGCCGCAGCATGAAAGGTGTGGTCGGTATGCTGGATAGGAAGTGCGGAGCGGAAATTCTGGTGGCCCGATTCATCCTGGCTCTGCAGGAACTCGGTCTCCCGGAGGGTTCTTTCCAGATGGGGAAAGAGGTGGGGAATGGCCTGCGCATAGTTCCACACGTGGGTGCATGAGCCGGTACAGCATCCGCTTCCCGAATCAAAACAACCCTCATAGGCCCACAGATCCCCGTTCTTCTGCCTGAGTACCGTGGGCGATTTCAGGATGCCCAGGTTGGCAGAAACCGCTTCAAGGACCTCAGGCGGAAGGTCCGAGGAAAAGAAGGTCCGGCTGAAGCGCTCGGAACGCTCCAGCAGGTCCCAGTAGTTGGACTGCTGGAATTGGGAGACCTCGCTTATATCTGCAAACCGCTGGGAATACCAGGGTTCATAAAACTGTGAGGTGTAATCCGAGGAGCAGCAACCGGTTTCCGGATCACAGGTCGGAGAGCCCACCACGGGGGGAATCCCTCCATGCCTCAGCTCGGAATGGGGAACATACCAGGACATCAACAGGTGGATGGTCTTTGATTCTCCGGGCTGCAGGGTGATGGGAACATACAGGGAGGCGTTGACGGAGCCTGCAGCAGCCGTATCTGAAACAGGTTTGGCCTTTTCAATGTCCTTCCACAGCATAGTGCGCGCATCATACCATCCTCCCCTGAACCACCGGTGGTCCACCGAGGCATCCTCCAGGGTGGAAATGGCAAAATCACCCTTGTAATGGGGTTTGTCGGGGAAACAGGACTGGGACAGGATAAATCCGTTTTTCATAGGCTGGATGGAATGTCCTTCATTCTCGTAGGTAATGCCCCATTCATTGGCATTCCGGATCCGCATAAAGTTCTCCGCATGATAGGAAAATACAGCCTCCAGGACCGAATCGGTGGGATTCGCAAAAGTATATTCCAGGGCCGCCATGGGCAGGGAGGAGAGGTCCTCCTGACCCGGGCAGAACGGGCTCCAGCCCCTGATTTCCACCCCGAGGGGGATGTCATCATCCTGAAGTGTAACCGTTGCAAATGGAAAACGGGCCAGAAACTCCACCTGTTCAAACCGCGGGAAACCATAGCTGCTGGTGGAGCTTCCGTTTCCTGTGTAAGGGGCCCCGAACAATTTTCTCCGGGGGACCGGGCCTTCGAGTATTTTAGCTCCGTGATCCGCCCCTTTCACAGCAAGGGCTGCGAACATAAAGGGTTCGTTGAACACATCGGGTTTGTGCCGGACCGAAATATGGGAGACGGCTCCGGTACCTTCCAGGCAGATCATTCCGGCTCCGATCCCCCCCATAGGAAATGCGATCCTGTTCAGCCGTTCACCCTTGTAGGTGGTATTGAACACAGGACCGGGTTGACTGGTTTCGTCAGTTCCGCAGGCGGTGAGAATAGCCAGGGAACACAGGCAGCTTACAAATCTGAACGGTTTCATGGACAGGTGATTAAACAATTGAGGTGGAGAGGAAATCAGTCCACCATCTCCTCTTCATAATAATCCGAGAAGTTCCTGATGGATTTGGAGGCTCTTCTGCCGCCGAAGAACCCGAGCAGGGCAAGGACCAGGAGCACAATGGCCACGATCCGGACATTGGACTGTTTGCCCTTCAGGGCATGGATGGCGGCCAGGTAGAGCAGGTAGATTGCGTAGCAGCTTATGGCCAGGGCGACGATCCCGCCAAGGGTCAGATTGATGCCGTAAAGGAAGGCCAGTGCGGCATTAACAGGATAAACCACCATCAGGGATGCCGTAACCCGCACATTGGCTTCATAATCGGTATTGCCACCGCAGATCGCTGAAATGACCAGCATGATGGCGCCACCGATGAACAGGCCGATAATAGCCCCGATGACGGCCCAGATCAGGGCCATGATCCCCACGGCGCTGCCCAGCCATCCGGCTCCGACGGCAGACATTCCCGTTACACTCCACAACAGGGAGAACAGCCCGGCGACTGCCCCATAGATCGCGGCTTTGATCAGCGGCTCGGTAAGTCCCCCTGTAAGATTTAAAGATTGAAAATAGGCCAAGGGATTCAACAAGGTTTCCCTGGAATCTTTTAGGATTCTGTTAAAGTTGATAGATTCAGTGCTCATTTTTTTAAGAGAAAAATTACAAAGAATGCACGCTTTCTCCAAATGAGCGAACCCTTCTCTATCAGGATATGTATACCGGTCAGGGCAGGTCCAGCAGCTCCAATCCCTCCAGGGCCGACGTACCGCCGGGGGTATGCAGCAGTGCTTTCTGGAACAGCACCTTGGCTTCCCTGAAGTTATTCAGTTTGAAATTCGACCAGGCCAGCATGGTCAGGGCATCGTAATCAAAGGGATAGAGATTGGCCACTTTCTGGAAATATTTCTTAGCCTCTTCATAATCCCCCTTCCCGTACAGGATCAATCCCAGCCGGTGCATGGCTATACTGTTATTGGGGCTGATTTCCAGGATCTTCTCATACTGGGCGGTAACCATGCTCCAGTTGCCCATGGC
>CAYRLP010000264.1:0-4925 GCA_964424935.1 uncultured Bacteroides sp. | reverse complement strand
TTAACCCCCACAGTAAATTCTTCCGGCTGGAAGGTAAGGGCAGCCAGGGTCATGTATCCCCCGTAGGAACCACCAATGATTCCTACCCTGTCCATATCAATGTATCCGAGCCCTGCCAGGAAATCCTTCGCTTTCACGCAGTCCATCAGGTCGTCTTCCCCATGGCGCTGGTTGTCCAGATTGTAAAAGGATTTTCCGTATCCGGAACTGCCCCTGTTGTTCACTGCTAAAACTGCATAACCATGGTTCACCAGGTACTGTGTAGTGCTGCTGAAACCCAGCCGGCTCTGTCCGCCGGGCCCTCCGTGGATCTGGAGCAGGGCGGGGACTTTGTTCCTGACCGAGGCTTCCTTCGGCTTGTAAAGTATGGCCGGGATCTCCAGCCCGTCGAAGGAAGGATAGCGGATGACCTCACCGGCAACCAGGTCATTCTCGTTGATTTCCTTGTTGAGGGAGTGTGTTAAACGGGTAAAGTCCTGTTCACCGAAGCGATGCATATAGAGGTCCGTCGGAGAGGTGGCACTTCCGGCAGCCAGCCGGATCAACTTCTCCGAACGGGAAATGGATACACCAGAGATATCCCTGTTTCCGAAGTCGGGCATTTCCACTTCCTCACCGGTGCTTGTATCAAATACTTTCACTACGGTTTTTGCATCATCATTGATCCCGATCACCTGGTATCTGGCATTGAAGGAGAAATAGGCGTAGAAGAGATCCCAGTCTGCCTGATATTCGACCGCTTTCTCACCTGTCTCCAGGTTGTAGGAGGATAGATAGGTGAATTCGCTTCCTTCATTGGAAAGATAATAGAGGTATTGATCGTCCAGGGAGAAGTCTGACGGAGAGAAGGTGGCATCACCCTCGTGTTCCGATATGTGTTTGAGTTCCCCCGAAGTGAGATCCAGCAGGTACATCTCATTGTTCGAGGTGGTCAGATCACGGGTCAGGGCCAGATATCTTCCGGTATTGGAAATGCCTGCAGGATTCAGGTTTTCCGTATTCTCATATACCATAACCGGTTCAAAGTTCTCCAGGTCCATCTTATACAGGTCAAAATAGCGAGGATCCCTTTTATTGGAGATCAGGTAGAGGTACACGAAATCGCGGCTCCATCCGGCGAACTGGGACGTGGATCCCTCCCAGGGGGTCAGATCGGTGACCGTTCCACCCGGGTCCTGCATATAAAGATGGGCGTTCTCATCCCCGCCCCGGTCGGCGGAATAAAGAAAGCGGTCATCCTCCGGAAAGTAGGATTGGGCAAAAAAGGATTCCTTTTCCGAGAAGGTAAGCTGCTCTTCCCCTGAACCATCCACATTCAGGGCGAAAACATTGTATATGCCGGTCTGGTTGCTGGAAACGAGCAGCCGGGTTTCATCGGCTGAAAAGCTTCCACCACCGATGGAGAGGTTGTTGAAGAACTGTTCAATGGTGTAACGGGTGACCTCGGCGGGTGGCCGGGCACAGGACACCATTAAAAGCAGAATAAATAATCCGGGAAGTTTTTTCATGAATGGATTTTTAACTGGATTAAGATTTAAATTGATTAAAGATAGTGCAGGCCAGATAGAAAGTCAATCCCCGTTAACAGGGCATACTAATCCGGCTCCGGAGAATTAAGAAAGTTGCAGGAAAGACAGATTTGCGGACCACCCGGTCACCTACCTGCCCAGGAATTTCCTTTTTATTCCTCTTTTTGCTTCGCTGGCCTTAATATTTCCGCCTCCCCAGGTCAATCCGGATTTTTTCTCTTTCAGGACAAAGGAACCTTCGGCCCGTTTCACCTTGCCCGGTTCTCCGGAAACAGGGCTCCCGGTTTTGGATTCACGCGCCTCCCTTTTTTTTCTTTCATCCCTGTGGTCAAGGATGTTAAATATGAAGTGTACTGCCAGAGTCGTAATCACCAGGACCCCTGCCAGCAAGCCGATGGAAGGATTGGAAAGCTGGTGGGTGATCCAGGCCATCAGGATCACTACGATCGTCACCAGGATAAGAAAAAGCCTAACAGCAGATCTCATGGGTGCATCAGGTTATCGTTCCCAAGGTAGGGATTATTCCAGGATTTCCTGCCTGCTGTGCTCCAGTTTCTGTATCGATTCCATCAGGGATGATTCCGGTTCAATGATATTATATACGCCCCAGAACTGGGGATCAAACTGGAAAGGTTCATCAGCCAGGATGATGTTCCGGCGCACCCGTTTGACAGGATCGATCCGCAGGCGCTGGCCGGGAATAAGGTCGGTAATGGCCATCTCAATGGAAATCTTGTATCTTGAACTGATCCATTTTCTTTTTTTCCGGATCTTCATCTCCACCTCTCCACGCACCTGGCTCAGGTAATACCTGTCCCGGTCCGATCGGTAATCCACATGATACCTGGCAAGGACCGGACGGATATGAATATTGGGAGAACTGCTCACCAGGAACAGGCCCGGTTCTTTGTGAAGCAGGTTCGGATTGAATTCAAAATCAGCAGCAAGCAAAGCCAGTGTCTCCTGGTCCAGGTATATCTGTCCCTGAAACAGCAGATCGGGGATTTCTCTTTTTTGATGAAAGCTGATAACATAGACGAGCCGGTCGCCATAGGTCATAATATCGGTGAACTCCAGGTTGTACCTGGTAATAAAATCTTCCTGAAGGAAATCCGGCCGGTTTTTTACCACATCCAGGTTCAGGGAGGTGAAGATGCCGGAACGCAGTTTGAGAAGGATCGTATCCTCAGATGTAATATCCGAGATTTTTCTTTGTTTTTCAATCCCCACCTGATCGCTGGCTGCCAGGGAGGTGTAAGGTGCTTTTGCCACATCGAGTACCGCCTCCGAATACACCATACAATGCTCATTACGTTTTACGGACTCCCGATAGAATGCGGTCATGGTGGAATGTTCATTCAGGTAATTAATGGGAATCCTTCGAATAGCTTCCTGCAGTAACTTGGCCGGATCACTGTAGCGTATAATCACCTCCTGGAGCGGGATCAGCTCTTTTTCCAGGCCGATTTCAAGTTCTTCCCCGACGGGATAGCTCACGGGATAAAGCGTGCGTTTATATCCCATGTAGGAAACGACCAGCATGGGATCGGGAAGATCCATGGGGAGCTTAAAAGAGAATTCGCCCTGCTGGTTGGTGATGGAGCCCAGGCTGGTTCCCAGGAGCGCAATGGTTGCAAAGGGCAGGGATTTCCCGGATCGCAGGTCCACCACGCGACCTTTCAGGAAGGCCCGGTTAATGGTGTCGTTGAGAGGAGTAGGAGTGATCCGGTTTTTCCTGTATATGACTATGTTCTTATCAATAGACCTGTAGCCCAGCTCTGGATCCATGAGCAGGGAATCCAGTGCCTGTTTCAGGGGAAGCCCTGAAACCCTTAACTCCACCTTCTGCCGGCCGTCGATGATGGCAGCATTGTAGGTGAAGAGATACCCTGTTTGAAGTGTAATCTCGTCAAGAACCTGGTTAATGGTCCGGTTCCTGGAAGAAAGGGTGACAGTAACCGAAGGAAAGGACTCCTGGCCGGTGACCGGGACAAATAAGAAAAGGGTAAGCATCAAAAGGATATGTGCCAGCTTCAGAGAACCGGACAGATATCCTCTTGATCTGTTTCCCATGGGTATATCTATTTTTTCAGATAATAACCGTTCTCAGTGTGGCTGATACGCAGATTAAAAGCGGCTCCAATGGTCTCCAGGATGGCATCGATCGATTGTCCGCTGTAGGAGGTGGTAATCCGAAGTTCCGACAAATCAAGATCATCCGAGTGGATCTCCACATGGTAGGACTTTTCCAGTTCCAGGAGTACCTCCTCCAGGTCCGAATCTACAAATTTAAACTCCTTTGTCTTCCAGGAAATATAATTGGGATCTTCCTGCACGGAAGTGATCAGCTTCCTGTTTTCCACGATACCCAGTTCCTCTTTTTCCAGTTGAATATACTGGTCAGAGTCCTTCAGTGATACCCTGACCCTGCCCGATTTCACGTACACTTCAGCGCTTGAGTAGCGGTCAAGCTGCTTTATATTGAAGGAAGTGCCGACTACGGTGACCACCATCTCCCCGGATTGCACCGAAAACGGATTCCGCGGATCCGACATGACCTCGAAAAAGGCCTCTCCCTCCAACACAACATTCCGGTGATTCATAAATGCACCAGAATAGGAGACTTCTGCTCCTTTATTGAGATAAACCCGGCTTCCGTCAGGCAGATCCACGGTGGTAACCCCCTCTTCAGCCAGGAAGTGTCTGGTACCCCTGTCGCCGTGATCCCGGATCACTCCGAAATAAAGTGCCGGTATCCCCAGTACCAGGATTAAAGCCACGGATGCAGCGATCCGGAGCAACGGTGAAAACCTGTTCCGATCCATCCGGGTTGCCTGAACCTCCAGAAGGCCTTCGGATTCCAGCCTGTCATGTAAGTTGTTCCAGGCTTTTGCAGAATCCCAGTTTTCCCGTGAAGGATGTTGATCAAAGTATTTCCAATGTCTTTCCATTTTTCTCAGTTCTAATCGTTGTACCTGACTTTTTTCGGATGCTCTTAAAAAAGCAATCTCCTCTTTCACGTTCATTTCCCCGGCCAGATAGCGGGCTGTTTGAATGTCTTTACTCCTGCTCATATCTATGCATACTGTTTCTAAGCGCTTTTAAAGCTTTCCCCATATTGGCCTCCACTGTTTTTTCCGAAATGGACAGCTTCCTGGCAATCTCCCGGTATTTCAATCCCTCCTGGCGGTTGAGCCTGAAGATCTCCCTGGTCCGTTCCGGAAGCTGCTGGAGCGTATCCGAAATCAGCTTCGATACCTCATTCAGCTGAACGACCTGTGAAGGATCCGGTTCATTCAGTGCGGGTTCCGGCCGGGAGAGATCATCCATGATATGTTCCCTTCTCATCTTTCTCAGGTACATCTTTGAATTGTTGAAGGCGGCCCGGTACAGGTA
>CAYRLP010000263.1:0-4930 GCA_964424935.1 uncultured Bacteroides sp. | reverse complement strand
GTCCGTAAGTATCGTTCCGGATTCGCTGGTGGAAGACTACCGGCAGGGTCCCGGTGCCCGGTTTTACGACCAGGAACTCCGGCTGAAAGAACAGGAAAAGAATCTGAGCGTCAGTCAGCATCTGCCCAAACTTACGGCCGGTTATTATTCTGAGTCGGTCGTCGACCAGGCTTTCCGTGGATTCCGGCTGGGGGTTTCGGTCCCTTTATGGGAGCATGCGAACACCATCAAGACAGCCAATGCGGAAATTGCTTTTGCTGCAGCCGAGGTGGATCATTTTAACACCCGGCAGGAAAGGGAAATCAGGCAAAAACTGAATGAACTGGAATCACTTCGTGTCCGTATCGGGAAACTGGAGACGGCTCTGCGTGCAACCCATCCCATCTCCCTGCTGAACACCACCCTGGAAAGCGGAGAGATCTCTTTTTCTGAATATTTTTATGCTTCTGACCTCTACTTCAGGAGTCAGCAGGAGCTGTTGGATTATAAACGAGATCTGCTGACCCTTGAAGCAGAGTTATTGAAGGTGTATCTGTAAACCCGCTGGTTAGTCCTTAATCTTCTCATTTTTTCTTATGTTTTTTCAGGTCTTTCAGCATCTTCAGAGTCTTATCCAGATCTCCCATATCCATATCTTTTTTACCTGAAATATAGTGTGCCACCTCCTTAAGGGAATTTCCGAAGTAGACCTTCATCAGCCGGTCCATCTGTTCGCTTCGATACGCTTCGCGGGTAATAAGGGGGAAATACTGATGGGACCCTCCATAGGACTTGTAAGAAACAATTTCTTTCTTCACAAGCACCCGTACAATGGTCGAGATGGTATTGTAAGGAGGTTGGGGATCGGGAAAGTGTTCCTGGATATCCTTGATAAATCCTTTTTCCAGGTCCCACAGTATCTGCATGATCCGTTCTTCTGCTTTGGTCAGGGTTACCATGTTGATCACCTTTAAGCGTTAGTACGGATCAAAAGTATAACTTATATTTGAGTTTTTATAACTTATTTATTAGTTTATTGAACTAAATATTATATTAAATGAACTTATTATTATGTTCATTCAACTATATTCTACATTATTTCGGGGGTGGCTACTCCTCAACCCAAAGGTTATAGGTGCCTTTCAGAAGTACATCTGAGAGGTCTTCATCCAGTATTTCCGTATATCCCTGCCTGGTCACTCCGGTTTGAACCGGCACCTTCCGGAAGATCATCCGGCCGCTTTCCTCACCGATCAAAGTCAGGACATAATCCCTGTCTGGTTCACTGATCAGGGCCTCTTCCGGAACGGCCTTTGCTTCACGCTCACAGGTGATAATGGTGGCTTCCACATACATGTTGTTTATAAAATGTCCCCGGTCCTCCTTGTCCAGTTCTGCAAAACACTCCACGGTCCTGCTTTCAGGAGAAACCGTTTTCCCGATATGCGTCAGGGTGGCTTCATAGATGTGCTCCGTCTGATCCGGCGTAAAGAAAGTAACCATCTGCCCTTCTGCCAGATCTGCAATGGATTTTTCGAAAAGCTCCAGCCGCAGCCGCAGCTGGTCCTGATCCACTACTTCCATGGCTATTTCCGAGGGTTCCACATACTCACCCAACACAAGTTCCTGTCGCGTAATGGTGCCGGAAACGGGAGATTTAACTACCAGGTATGGGACAATCTTTCCATTTTCAATCACAGAAGGATCCAGGTGGATCATCTCAAGGCGAGCTTTCAGACCCCCTACCTCGGCCAGTGTCTGCTTATACTCACTTTCGGCTCTCAGATAATCTTTTTTTGCTCCAACATTCTGTTCCCAGAGCTGTTCCAGCCTTTCAAAGTCGGACTTCAGCAGTTTTAACCGTTGAGTGGCCTCGGCATAGTTTTGCTGAAGCAGGATGATTTCATGACTTTCCAGGGAGAAAAGTGTTTGACCCCTGCGGACCCGATCACCGACAGCCACATTGATCTGTCGTACGCTCCCGGAAACAAGTGTGCTGATCCGGGCACTGCCGGTCGGGGAGGCCTCTATATATCCATTGGCGGGGACTGATTGAAAGAACCGCATGGGTGCCGGATCACCTATTTCCATTTCCATGGATTCAAACTGCTCCCTTGTAAGGTCCACTTCGCCGGACTCATTGGCCTGAATAATCTCTTCTCCGGCCAATGCCCCGTTCTCTCCGCCATGACCCTGTTTACAGGAGTTGAAGGAGAGTAATACCGGAATTGAAATGATTAGCAAAGTAACTTTCATACCTGTTCTATTCATTCTAAAGTGTCATATAATTAATTTCCAGCACCTGTTGATTGTACCCGTTCAGATTCTCCAGATAGGTCAGTTCAATCTCCAGAGCACGATCCAGACTCTGCGCCAGCCGGAAGAAGTCGATCTCCCCGGCTTCGTAACTCATCAACGAGGATCGCGTCAGTTCAGAAGCCAGTGCCTTCCCGGATGCCTCATAGTAACGGATTGCCTCCTGGTATTTGGACAGTCCTTTCATCAGTTCTGAAACATGGTTTTTATAGTTCCGGGCGTAGTTTTGCTGGAGGTTTGCCGTAGCCTCCAGGGCATACTGTTTGGCCTTCACCTTGGCCCGCTGTTCGCTGAAGAAAAGGGGCACCCCCACTCCCAATTCAAATCCCTGGTAATATTCGGCTCCCTCATAGCGGTTGGTGCCATTGAAATATCCCAGGGTCACCTCCGGCAGAAGTAGATTCCGTTCAACCCTTAATTCCGCCTGCTGTTTCAGGGCCGCATTCTGCAGGTAATGAAATCCGGGATCCGCTTCCAGGCTGTCTGCTTTCATGTTCAGTGCCGGTATGACCTCATCGGGAATGGTAAACAGTGTGTCGTATGCTATCAGCATGGCCAGGCGGTTGTAAGCGGTCTCTCTGTCGTACCGCATCTGGGTCATGATCAGGGTCACTTCCTGCTGTTTGGTCCTGGCATTCAGCAATTCCAGGTAGTCCAGGGATCCCTGTTCATAACTGACTTCCGAAGCCTCGGTGAGCCGTGAATAAATTGTATCCACCCTCTGGTAGAGACGGATTCGCTGCTTCAGGTAGGCCAGGGTATAATAAGCTTTTGAAACCTCTCTGGAAATCTCACGTTTTTTTCTCTCCACCTGGTTCAACGCCATGGTATAGGCATGCGTGTTGGCCTCTTTCTGAGCAAAATAGACCGTTGGGAAATCAAAGCGCTGTTCCCCGCCCAGAACCCCAATGGGATGGTCATTGGCCGCGATATTGTTCTCATCATAGCTGTAATAGAAGGTGGCCTTGTCGATGGCAAAGGCGGACCGGATCAATGCCTGGCTCTCTTCTGCCATCAACCGGTATGCTTCCAGTTCGTTGTTGTTACGGTAAGCAATTTCCAGGACTTCATCCAGATGCAACACTCTTGGTTCCATCGTTCCCGGATCCGCGTACTGGGCTGAAAGCACGGAAGGGATCAGTAACAGCAATAGTACCGGGAGGGTCTTCTTTCTGATCAGCTTTGGTGGCCACAACCGTATCCCGGTAATCTCATCCACTACCGAATACAGCAGGGGCAAAGCCAGCATGGTTAGAAGGGTGGAGGTGACCAGCCCACCTATGACCACTGTAGCCAGCGGGCGCTGAACCTCGGCTCCGGCCGAGGTGGAAATGGCCATGGGTAAAAACCCCAGAGCTGCAGCTCCCGCGGTCAGGAGCACCGGGCGCAACCGTTCCCTGGTCCCTTTTAACACCCGTTCACGCATATCGGTAATCCCTTCCTTCTTCAGATCCTTCAGGTGTTCAATGAGTACGATCCCGTTCAGGACTGCCACACCAAACAGGGCAATAAATCCGATCCCGGCGGATATACTGAAGGGCATCCCCCGGATCCATAGCAGGAACACACCTCCCACAATGGACAGGGGAACTGCAGTAAAGATCAGTGCCGCTTCCTTGAAGGAGCTGAAAGCAAAATGCAGGAAGATGAAGATCAAAAACAGGGCGATGGGCACCGCCAGTTTAAGCCGCTTGGAAGCGTTGCGCAAATTCTCAAATTGCCCGCCGTAGTCGACCGAGTAGCCCGGAGGCAGGACCAGCTGCTGATTCAGTATGGATTCGATATCCTCCACCACTGATTCCAGGTCGCGGTTCCGGACGTTCACACTGACCACCACTCTCCGCCGGGTATTGTCCCGGGAAATTTTTGCCGGTCCGCTTGCATATTCAACATCCGCCAGTTCACTTAAGGGTACCTGCTTCCCGCTGGGATGTAAAACCGGCAGGTTTCTTATTTGTTCTATGTCCTGCCTGAATTGCGGCAGCAGGCGCAATACAAGGTCAAACCGTTTCTCCCCTTCAAAGACGCTACCAGCAATCGCACCTCCAAAGGCCATGTTCAGATACCGGTTCAGCTCTTGAATGGTGAATCCGTAATAAGCTACCTTGCTCCGTTTGTACTTCACACTCATCTGGGGCAACCCGACGGTCTTTTCAATGATCACGTCCGCGGCCCCGGGGACATCCTCAATCAGCCTGCCTACTTCCTGCGCTTTTTCCGCCAGCAGGTTCAGATCCTCTCCGAATATCTTGATGGCCAGATCAGCCCTTACCCCCGTGATAAGCTCATTGAACCGCATTTCAATGGGTTGGGTAAACTCGTAATCAATACCGGGAATAGCAGTCAGGGCTTCTTTAAACCTGTTGGCCAGCTCTTCTTTGCTCTTTGCGGAGACCCAGGTGTCTTTGGGCTTCAGCTTGATGATCATATCTATCTCCTCCATGGACATGGGATCGGTGGGCACCTCGGCGGCCCCGATCCGGCTGACAATCTGGTCCACTTCAGGGAACTCATCGATGAGGATGTTTTCCATCCGGGTGGTCATTTCCACGGTCTTCGATAGCGAAGTTCCGGTTTTTAATACAGGCTGGATCACAAAATCTCCCTCGTCCAGTGTGGGAACGAATTCCCCTCC
>CAYRLP010000262.1:0-4930 GCA_964424935.1 uncultured Bacteroides sp. | reverse complement strand
CTCATCCCCGTTGAATGTTGGTGAACTGGAGCTGGTGCAATGCTGGGTGATAAGCTCACCGTCCATGACAATATTTGTTCCGGGAGTGCATACGTTGCCGCTGGGACGTTCTCCCTCGCCCAGTCCGCCCAGTAACTGGGCCTCAATGCTTACCGGAAACTCCTGGTCCAGTAGCATGGATTCGGGCGACTGGGAATGAAACATGACCCCGTTGTTTTTGATGGCCCAGTCGGCGCCACCGGATACCTGTTCCCCGACCACCCGGTACTCCACCCTCAGTTTATAATGTGAATAGGGAGTTTTGTAGAAAATATGTCCGTATTCCCCGTCGAAGGTAGTATACTGGTCGTAGCGGATTTCAAGCATACCGTTTTCCACACGGAAGGTGTTGTTGAAATTCTCACCAAGGGGGTGCTTGGTCATTTTAATGGTCCAGCCATCCAGGTCCTTTCCATTGAAAAGCTGGATCCATTCCTGGGTCTGGGCCTCATTCTTTTCGGATTGCCGGTTACAGGAACAAATGATCAGAAGAAGCAAAGGGAGCAGGTAAAATCTTTTCATGACTTGTGGTTTAGGGTTTCTCAGTGGCAAGATACAAAACCGGAAGCTATTTGTCCAGGTTGACTTGCAAGGATCATTTGGCTACATTTAAGGGAACCAATATGCAGAACCATGAAACGCATCGTTTTTATCCTGGCAGGAGTATGCATCGCCTCCCTGGGCATGGCCCAATTCAGGTCCGCAGGACTGGTAGTGGGAGGGGGGCATACCCTGGTCGATATTGAAGAAGCCATACAGTACAGTCCCCTGGAGGAGTGGGACCACATCGGAGTGATTATAAAAGCCGTGGGTGAATATGAGTTGAAACCCGGACTCCTCCTGGTCGGGGAAATTGGATCAAACCGGCTCTATTACTGGGAATACAGGTGGTCAGACGGTTATTATTCAGGCACACGCTGGCGCTCGGAATGGACCACCAACTTCGGTATAAGTTTTAAGAAGATGATGGGATCTTCCGTCTATCTTCAGGCCGGCCCCGGGATTCACATCTTCAATGACGGATCAGGAACGGTGCTGGGACTGCTACTGGGAGCCGGGTACGAACTAGAGGTTGGTGACAGGCTCCTGGTTCCTATCGGATTCAGGGCGGAACCCGTTTTTGGAAATGCCACTCCCATATCCCTGCTTGTCCACACCGGCATCCGTTATGCCCTTTAGATGTTGGTTAAGATGTTGTTGTCAGGGACGCTTTCCTGAACTGTCTGAAACTTATCAGCTTACCGGTCTGTTCATGCCATAACCTGAGGGAAAGGGTACGTATGCTGGGCACAAAAGTGACCGGTTTGATCGCATTGAACATGCTGTTCTCCTTATGGCAACGCTCCAGATTATAGTTGGGAATCTTCGGGCTAAGATGATGGATATGGTGGTATCCGATATTTCCGGAAAACCATTGCAATAGTCTGGGAAATTTCAGAAAGGAACTTCCCTCCAGTGCCATTCTTTTATAATCCCATTGCTCCTGCCTGGTCCAGATCACATCTTCAAACTGGTGTTGAACATAGAAAATCCAAACACCCGCAACAGTGGCGATGTAGATGACAGGAAGCTGGATCATCAAAAATGCTTTCCAGCCCATCAGCAGGATCAGGGCAGAACTGAACAGCAGGATGATCAGGTTGGTCACATATACACTTCTGCGCTCCGGCTTTCCCATATCCTTACGGGGAATGCGGAACCAGACCACAAAAAGAAAGAAAGGACCGATTCCAAAGAGCATAAGCGGGTTCCGGTAGAGACGGTAAATGAACTTGTTCCATTTTGAAAGGCCTGCATACTCTTCTGCTGTCAGGGTCCATACATCCCCGCTGCCTCTTTTGTCCAGGTTGCCAACTGTCTTATGGTGGATCGCATGTTCGAGATGCCAGTAATCGTAAGGTGTAAAGGTCAGGCTTCCGAGAATCGTCCCCACAATCCGGTTTGCTCTGGAACTTCTAAAGAATGATCCATGCCCGCAATCATGAAAGATGATAAACATGCGCACCTGGAAACCGGCCGCTAAGAATGCAAGTCCAAGAGTCAGCAGGTAGTTGACGCGAAGACTGTAGTACATGGCGATCCAGAGCAGTATGTATGGACCCAGGGAATTGATGATCTGCCAGATGCTTTTTTTAATATCAGGCTGGTTGTATTTGCTTATCACCTCGATCCATGTCCGATTGGCTCTCTGATCTTTCTCCATGTTAAAAGGACAAGTTAGACATTATTTGGTTCTCCCTTGCGTTAAGAATAAAACAAGAATTGATTTTAGTACTTTCATGGTCTTAAGCGGCAACATGAAACGAGTCATCTTCCTTATGGGATTCCTGACGGGCCTTTCCCAGATGGTCGCCGGCCAGGGCTGGCAGATCCAGGGCACCATTGAACATGCAGAGCCGGGACAGGTGCTGCTGGCCTCTTATTATAAGGACCGGTTCAACGTGGTGGACAGCATGGATTCCAGCTCTGGTATGTTCTATTTTGTGCTCCCCGAAGATAGTCCGCCCGGGATCTACCGGCTCATTTATGCAGATCGTTCGGAAGGGATCAGGAACCAGAACCGTTTTGTGGAGTTCATTTTCAACCGGGAGAACCTGGACCTGGTCATCTCTTCCACGGAGCGGGGGCCGGTGGCTGATTTTGGGAATTCCACGGAAAACCTGGTCTATACCGGATTTATGGAGTTTGAACTGGGCTATGAAGATGAACTGATGTCTGTCTACCGGCAGCTCTATCCCGAAAGAAACGATAGGGATCCGGGACTGGTGGCCCGATATGAAACGATCCAGCTGGAACGTGAGCAGTATATAGATTCCATAAGCCACCTTTTTCCAGATCTTTATGCCGTACGGATCATGAGTGCCTTCCGGGCGCCGCTCATTCCGGGAACCCTGTCTCATCTCCAGCGTGTGGATACCCTGAAGGAGTGCTTTTTTAATCAGGCGGCCATCGACGACCCGGGTCTGCTTTATGCCCCGGTTTATCCCTTTAAACTGATTGATTACCTCTCTCTTTACCAGGTAGATACTCTTTCAAAAGAGGAACAGGAAGCCGCTTTTGTGGAGGCAGTGGACCGGATCATGGTGAATGTCTCCGGGGAAGGGGACCTTCGCAGCTTTGTGGTGGAATTCCTGCTGGAGGGCTTTGAAATGCTCGATATGGAACAGGTTCAGATCTATATTGCGGATAATTATCTGGATGAAACCTGTGAATCGGATATCGTGGAACTGGTGCTAAGCCGAATGGAAGGCTATAAAAGGATGACTCCGGGGACCCGGGCCCCGGATTTTGTCATCCGGGATGTGGAAGGCGTAAATTACCAGCTATCGAAACTCGGGCATGCCTATCTACTGCTGCTTTTCTGGTCCAGTACCTGTGAAGGTTGCCAGAAACTTCTCCCCCAGCTGAAAGAGTGGTATGAAACGGAGAACAGCTATGACCTGGAGGTGCTGGCCATCGCCATGGATACCTCGGAGACCTATTTTAAGGCTCTGTACGATCAGATACAGCCACCCTGGATCACCGCCCTCGAACCTCTGGGATGGCTTGGGAAAGTGCCCTCCGATTATTACGTTTATGCCACCCCATCACTGTTTCTGCTGGATCAGGACCGGATGATCCTCTCGCGGCCGGCCGGTTTGCGCCAGCTGCAAAGGGCTCTTAGAAAGCTGGAAGACTAGCCGGGCCGTTTCCGGATGAAACGTCCAGCAGACTCCTGCCAGGTCTCCTCCCAGTCCAGGTAAAGCTTCTCTGTAAGATGGCTCCCGAACCAGATGGGCAGTCCGCGCTCCCTGAAATAGGGATTTTCCACCCTTCCAACCAGCTGTAATTCCTCAAAATATTGGGGAAGGCGGTCCGAATAGCCCACATAGATCACATGTTCTGCTTCCGGGTGGCGCGGGATCCACTCCATAAAGGCATCGTTGAAACTATACACCTCGGGGTAATCCTGACCGGGCCGGAAATACTCCATGGCGCCTGCGCAGCCGTAAAATTCGCCGTAAACCAGCGTGGAAGACCGGATGGAATCGGGGAGTTCATCGAAAAAGGCCCAGACCTTCCGTCCCAGTTCGTCCCATCCCACCATATCTGCATAATCCTGCGGAAGCTCATGGACCTGTCCGTCCTCCCACTTGAACATAACATCCAGCCCGCGCTTTATCTGTTTTTTGTCATACTCCACCATACGCTGGGGTTTGTAAATGGGCAGGCTCAGCGGGAGCGTAAAGAGGCCGCTCCCAACCATCAGGGCCAGGATCACCCAGGCAATCCAGCGCCTCGGCCGGGCGGTCCATTGTTCCCAGGCGATCCCGCCAAAGACCATCAGCACGGTATAGGCGGCTATGGTGTAGTAAAACTTCCCCCGCAGCAGTATAATCAGCAGCAGGGTCAATCCGAACGCCCATGCAAATATCCTGTAGTTACGGTATTTCCGGTTGAACAGGAGTAAGACCAGGCCCGCGGCCCATATCGGAATCGCAGGAAAATGCATGAAAAGTTGGGCCGATAGGAAGTCTTTCAGCAGCACGTTGCCCAGCTGGGTCTCCTGCAGTTCGTTCATATGGGTGATCACCGGCCAGTTATGCCCCCACTGCCAGTACAGATTGGGCAGGATCAGGAGCAGTCCGCCCACGAGGGTCCAAAGCAGATACCTGGACCATAGCAGCTGCCTGGACGGCCCGATAACCATTGCACCGAGCAGGGCAAAAGCGTAAAATACAATGGAATATTTGTTAAACCAGCCCAGGACCAGCACCGGGATGAACCAAAGCAGCATTGAGGGTTTTTGCGACCGGACCAGCTGAAAGACCACCACGACAGTGAGGAGCCAGAACAGGTGGTTGAATACCACCGGCTGGAGCAGGATTGCGGGTCGCAGAAAGGCAGGGGA
>CAYRLP010000261.1:0-4930 GCA_964424935.1 uncultured Bacteroides sp. | reverse complement strand
GGAGAAGTCAGGCTGAACGGAGAACCGGTTGCATTCCGGCATCCGAAGGAGGCGGCTGAAAAAGGGGTGGTTATCATCCACCAGGAACTCAACCTGATTCCCCACCTGAGCGTCATGGAAAACCTGTTCCTGGGACAGGAACGCACCAACCGCTTCGGCCTGCTCGATACTGCGGCAATGGCTAAGAAGACCAGGGAACTTCTGCATACCCTGCAACTGGATGTGGATCCCCGAACACCGGTGGATCATTTGCGGGTCGGGCAACAACAGCTTGTGGAGATCGCCAGGGCTCTCCTGTTCGATTCCAGGGTCCTTATCATGGACGAACCCACTTCGGCCATCAGTGACCAGGAAGTGGAAATCCTCTTTCAGATCATCCGGGAACTGAGGTCAAAACAGGTGGCCATCGTTTATATTTCCCATAAACTTAATGAGCTGTTTGAAATTGCCGACCGCTTTGAGGTCCTGCGGGACGGGGAGAATGCGGGTTCAGGGACCATGAAGGAGACTACGCATGATCAGTTGATCCGCATGATGGTGGGCAGGGAGCTGGCAGATAGTTTCAGAAAAGCAGGGGAGCTTCCCGGAGAGGTCGTGTTAAAGGTGTCGGATCTTTGCTTCCGAAACCCCGATAACCGGAGCGACTACCTGGTTCGTGACGTCAGTTTCTCGCTGTACCGCGGGGAAGTCCTGGGAATATACGGACTGATGGGAGCCGGTCGGACGGAACTGCTTGAAGCCCTCTTCGGACTGCACCCCAGATATGTAACCGGATCCATTCGGGTAAAAAACAGGAAGCTGCATCTGAAAAGTGCCTCGGATGCCATAGAGGCGGGGATGGGCCTGGTTCCGGAAGACCGGAAATCACAGGGATTGATCCTGAGCATGGATGTGGCCCGGAACACGAGCCTGGCCAACCTGGACCGGGTCTCCCGTTACCATTTTATCCGGAAACGGAAAGAGGAACAGCTCAGCACTTATTTTACTGAAAAACTGAATACCCGGGTACCTTCCCGGAATATGGAAGTGCAGAAGCTCAGTGGAGGAAACCAGCAAAAAGTGGTGATCGCCAAATGGCTGGCAACGGATCCTCTGATCCTGCTCCTGGATGAACCCACAAGGGGAATCGATGTGGGGGCCAAAGCGGAGATCTACAAGCTGATCGATGAACTATCCGGACAGGGGATGGGAATCATTGTCGTATCGTCGGAACTTCCTGAAATACTTGCCATTTCGGACCGCATTCTGGTGTTGTCCGAGTCAAAACTAACCGCAACCCTAAGCCGGGCCGAGGCCACCGAGGAGGTAATCATGACCGCGGCCCTGGCAGAAAAAGACTAATAGCAGATCATGGGAACCAAACAGTTGAAGAAAACACTTATAAAATTTCAGTCGATCATTGCACTGCTGATCATGTGCATTGTTCTGAGTTTTCTTTCGGATAAATTCCTGACCGGAGAGAATGCCTGGAACGTCATGCGTCAGATCTCGGTGAATCTGATCATCTCCGTCGGAATGACCCTGGTGATCCTTACCGGGGGCATCGACCTTTCGGTAGGCTCCGTCCTTGCCCTTGCCGGGGCGGTCACTGCCGGGATGCTGAAGTTCGGTGCCGAATTTACCAACTTGAACCTGTACCTGGGGTTTACCCTGCTGGGAGCATTGGTGGGGGGCACCCTGGTTGGAACCCTCCTTGGCTGGTTTAACGGGATCACCATTACCCGGTTCAAGGTCCCGCCCTTCGTGGCCACCCTGGCCATGCTGACCATTGCACGCGGACTGACCATGTTGCTGACGGGTGGCTTTCCGATCACCGGCCTGGGAGAAGGAATGGCCTTTATCGGCACGGGCTGGTTCCTGGGGATCCCCATGCCGGTATGGATCTCGGCAGTTGTTGTCGTTGCAGCGGTCATCCTGACCAAAAAAACCACCCTGGGAAGACACATTTATGCCGTCGGCGGAAATGAGACTGCTGCCCGGCTGTCGGGACTGAAAATAAAAAGGGTAAAAGTGATTGTCTATTCCATTGCCGGTGCCCTTGCCGGGTTGGGGGGCATTATCGTTACCTCCCGGCTGGATTCCGCCCAACCCAATGCCGGTCTCGGTTTTGAACTGGATTCCATCGCCGCCGTGGTCATCGGGGGGACCTCCCTTTCCGGCGGGAAAGGCACCATCATGGGAACCTTTCAGGGTGCCCTGATCATAGGGATCCTCAACAACGGGCTGGTTCTGCTCAATGTATCCCCTTTCTGGCAACAGGTGATCAAGGGATTTGTCATCCTGCTTGCGGTGGTTATTGAGAAGGTGAGTTCCAGGGAAGAATCTGCCTGAATCAGCAACTCATCAGACTTATTCAGGGGATTGCCCGGAGCACTTGTAAACTCATGTGAGAATCCATAAATTAGTAATATGAAAGAAAAAAGCATCGAACTATTAAACAGAGCCGTGGCGGATGAGCTATCCGCGGTACATCAGTACATGTATTTCCATTTTCACTGCGACGACCAGGGATATGACCTGCTGGCCGGTTTATTCAAGCGGACCGCCATTGAAGAAATGCTGCATATAGAACAACTGGCGGAACGGATCATCTTTCTAAAGGGAGATGTGGAAATGAAGGCCTCGGAGGAAGTGAAAAAGATACACGAGGTACGGAAGATGCTGGAGATAGCTGTGAAAATGGAGACCTCCAGTGCGGATGATTACAACAAATGGGCCATTGAATGTTCAAACCATGCGGATTCCGTTTCCAAATCATTGTTTGAATCACTTGTGGTGGATGAAGAGAGGCACTTCGACCAATATGACGTGGAGATAGAAAACCTGAAGAAGTTCGGGGACAACTACCTGGCCCTCCAGTCCATTGAACGAAGCAAGAACCGGGCTGCCGGAGCACCGGCGGACTGATCAACCGGTCTGTCAGGTCCTGCCCGGAAGTAAAAAAAGCCATCCGGCGTGTATGCCGGATGGCTTCAGAGGATGGCTTCATAAGAAGCCCTGCTAACTAAAACCACTCTACTTCTACTACTTCACAAATTTTGCGTTGGTCAGGTACACGGCACTTTTAGCGCAGGCATCCAGGGAGGTCTGTAGCCGCTTGGCCTCTTCTTCCGGGGTGCGCTGCGGACGCCTCATCATCGGAGGCCGATCCTGGCCACCCTGCCCGGCCTGGGGCTGGCCTTGCTGCTGACCCTGCTGCTGTGCTTGCTGCTGCGCTTGCTGCTGCGCTTCGCGCTGCCGTTGTCTCATCTGCTCCATCATGGCCCTCATCTGTTCCCGCTGCTCGGGGGTCATGTACTCTTCTATTTCCACAAACCAGTCCTTAAACCCGTTCTTGTAAAACTGTTTGAATATGGCTTTAAAATCGATATTGCCGCTTTCCCCGATCACATAGTCATCTTTTATATGCAGCACTTTAAACCTATCGGGATACTTTTTCAGATAGGTTACCGGATCGGCGTTGCCCTGGGTGACCCAGAACACATCCATCTGGAAGAATACTTTGTCCGGATCGGTATTTTGAATCAGAAAATCCTCTATTCTCTGATCTGTACCCGGGATGGTGTCGAATTCCATGTTGTGGTTGTGGTATCCGAATTTCAGACCGCGCTTGTTGGCCTCTTCTCCGATCTTGTTCATCAGGTCACACTCGACCTTCATTTCCTCTACGTTGTCGGCCCACTGGTTCATGGGAAAAACCACATACTTACAGCCCATGGCCTTGTGGTCATCGAAAATCTTCCCCCAGGCCTCGAGGGTTCCATCCACATCGTTCACATCAAAACTGGCCCGGGTATGGCTGGAGATAATGTCCATGCCGTATTTTTCCACGAGGGCGGCGTAATCCGCGGGGGAATAGCCTTCCACGGTACCTTCCCTGGCATTGTAGTTGGAGATTTCCATCACAGTGTATCCGGCATCCTGGAGCGACTTGAATGCTCCTTCCAGGTCGGTTTCAAGCCCTTTAACCGAATAGGTGGCAATCCCCAGCTGTTTCTTTTTTGCTGCAGGCTCCTTTGCCGTAATCAGGCCACTCACAAGCAATGTGGCCAGCATCAGAACCGAGATCCGTACAAATGTTTTCATAGTGCTTTTAAAATTAAATGGGTGTTAGAGTAGAATCGATATGTACTATGATGCTTTTTCCCCGGATTGGTTTAATCCGGACACTGAATGAGTCGGATGGATTGAAAAACTGGGGATCAGGAGCCCGGTCCCCGATAAGTGCTTATTGCTTGTCGTGATGTAGCAGGGTCACGTCTCCCTTGACATTGAAGAGTTGCCCATTCAGGAAAAATCCCCAGCTCTTATAGACATACACACCCTGTTTGCAGAGTTCTTCTTTAAAGTACCCGTCCCATCCCCGGTTCACATCGTCCGTTTGGAAGAGCTTTTCGCCCCATCGGGTATAAATTTCCATATGGAAATCAGCAACCCCCTCCCAGTATGGATGGAAAATATTGTTCCTCTCCCGGGCAAGCAGGTCATAATATCCGCCGTTGGGCCCGTCCAGATCGGGTTTAAATGCATTGGGGAACAGAATGACCCCTTCTCCCTCAACGATGACCGCTTCCGGAAGAGTCAGACGATCCGTACAGCCTTTATCTGTCGTTACTTCCAGAGAGATGTCATACACTCCCACCGCGGTATAGAGATGCCTGGGATTCTGTTCCGTTGAGGTATTTCCGTCTCCGAAGTCCCAGAGATAGAAAGCTCCGTACTTGGATAGGTTAAAGAGTCTTATTTCTTCATCGGGAAGCATCACCAGCTCAGGATCCACCCTGAAGTCTACCAGAGGCATATGATATACTTCCACCTGTCGATACGCATATTCTGTACCACCCTGCCCGGTAACTGTAAGTCTGACATTATATAATCCATATTCCTCAAAGGTGTGGACCGGATTGACCTCGGTGGAGGTGGTCCCGTC
>CAYRLP010000260.1:0-4935 GCA_964424935.1 uncultured Bacteroides sp. | reverse complement strand
GCCCCTGGGGTTGCAGGAGACAACGCTGTTTCTTACCGGGGACTATCTTACACACCTGGCCCCGGGTCATGATGAAATGCTGGAGAGAGTCAAGAACTATAATGCAAACGACATCTTTCAGGGAGCAGGATTCATAAAATCCTCGCTCCACGATTTGCTAATCTATCTGCAGGCCCAGATGGGACTCGTAGAGACCCCCCTGGATGAGGCCATCGAACTGACCCACGAGGCCCGTTTTGATGTGGGCGATGTCACTTACGGCGACCGGGAAGGTCATTATTATCTTACAATCGGCCTGGCCTGGCACATTGATGTAACGCCTGAAGGTTTTACCTTTTACTGGCATGGAGGCCGGACGAACGGATATATGGCCTACATAGCCTTCGACCTGGAAACCCTGACCGGTGTGGTGATCCTTTGCAACCAGTCGTATGAAGGAGTAATCACCAGGTTCGGAGAGGATCTCCTGAAGGCCGTAAACAAATACGACCATCTCTGAGCTACACAGGGACTCTGAAATTTTCCGGATGATTTCTAAAACAAAAATCCCACCGGTACCAAGAGGTGCCGGTGGGATCTGGATCCACCAGGAGACCCTTATATCCTCCTAGTGGTTTCTGAAATGACCGTCCCCACGTCCCCTGTCGTGGTGCCGATCATGATCCCAGTGTTCATTGTAAGGCATGTCGCCATGATGCTCGAGAGGCCTGATCTTCACTTTGATGACCTGTGGAACCTCCGGCCACATGAAGCCGTCATTCAGAACCATCACGTTTCCATTTTCTTCCGTCTCGCCACCTCCCTGGTGTATGCCGGCGCCAGGATATTCATTTATTTCCGTTCCGGCATCCCATAACATGATCTGGTCTGTAATTTCCCCTTTTATGGGATGAGTCCCGTTAAACAAGCGAATTCCCATATCACCCGGCGCAAAGAACTCGTCGTTGGACTTGCCCAGCATGGAAGCAAAGCTGAGGTACTCTCCCACATTGGCTTCAAAGGTGAAAGTATAGGTTTCGCCCGGGAATAGGGGGCCCGGTCCTGCGGCACCGATGGGTGTATTGTATACACCGGTTTCATATCCTTCATCAAGGAGGGAGTTGTATACACCCGTCGGGTCCCCGACTTCGGATAACTCTTCCAGTCCATTGCCATATTCAGGAGCACCTTCCATGAATATGGGTTTCTGGCCTCTTTTATGCACCACCCAGACGCCCGGCGCAACAGGAGAGACGTACCCGCTGTGCATTTCAAGATAGCTGCTCAGTGGAGCTGCATTACCGGTTTCCGCAAGGTCCTCCAGACCCAGGCCATAATCGAGTGATCCTTCCGTGAAAATGGGATTCTGCCCGTCGTTGTGCACGACCCACGCCACAGGGGAAAGGGGAGTACTGGAGCCATCCAGCACATTAATTGTCAGGGTGAACATGCTGGTTCCATCATAATCCAGCATCACTTGAACGTTTTCCTCTACGTTGTTGTAGGTAAACCCGTCCATAACATTGTCCGTGTTACGGAGGCTCTGTACGGGAACGGACTCTTCTGCACCATCCTCCCCGGAAGCAGGGGCGTGGTTCACTTCTGTTCCGGCATCCCACAGGCTGATCAGCCCGGTAATATCCCCGGTGGTTGGCGTTGTACCGTCAAAGAGGGCAATCCCTTCTCCGGACGGGGCGTAGAACAGGTCGTTGGAAGCACCATACATGGAGGCGAAGGAGAGTTTATGTCCTTTGCCGGCATGGAACTGAATGGTAAAGGATTCCCCGGGGAAAGCGGGGCCGGCCTCAGTTTTCCCGTCCGGGATAAATTGTCCGCCCGCTGCAAAATAATCATAGTTCACAGATACATTTTCAATGGTTACCATGAAACTCGCACCGGGACGACCATCATGTGAATAAGCATGTTTAAGATCACCAGTTTCCTGGTCATCTTGCAGCATTTCTTTGCTGCACTGGGTGAAAAAAATACCGATCAGTGCCAGCATCATCATGAGACTTACTTTTTTCATAACAGCTAATGTTTTGATTAATACGGGACCAAAGTTCCCGGGTAAGTATCACAGAAAGCTTGCAAGAATCTAAAATGTTTATAACAATTTTGAAAAGCGGTCCACTCGTGTGTGACAGTATGGCGTTCCCCCGTTATTCGAGTAATAATCCTGGTGATAATCCTCTGCCTTCCAGAAAGTTCTGGCCGGAGTTATCTGTGTCGCGACTTTTAAACCGTTTTGCTCCAGGATGGAAACCAGTTTCTCGGCAATCTCTTTCTGTTCCACGGTGCGGTAGAAGACCTCCGACCGGTACTGATTGCCCACATCGGGTCCCTGGCGGTTCACCTGGGTCGGATCATGGATCTCAAAAAACAGCTTCGCCACCTCTTCATAATCTGTAAGCGATGGATCGTAGACCACCTGAACGGTTTCGGCATGACCTGAACGGTGACTGCTTACCTGCCGGTAGCTCGGATTTTCCGTGCTCCCGCCCATATAGCCCGATTCGACAGACAGGACACCCGGGGCCTGTTCCATGTAGTATTCCACCCCCCAGAAACAGCCGCCCGCAAAATAGGCCGTATCCCTGGTTGCCCCCATGGGCTCGCGGGCCGGAATGAATTCAAGGGAAATGGAGTTAACGCAGTGCCGGGTATTCTTGTCGGTAAATCCTTCATTCATAAAGACGTGTCCCAGATGTGCCCCGCAATTCGCGCAGGTAATCTCTGTCCGGAAACCATCGGGGGTCCTGTTTACGGCGCCGGGAACCTCATCGTCGAAGCTGGGCCACCCGCAACCGGAATTGAATTTATCGGCCGACCGATACAGTTCGGCTCCACATCTTTTGCAAACGTAAATGCCGGCTTCATAGAACTTATCATATTTACCGGTAAAGGCGCGTTCTGTACCTTTATACACAATAACCCTTTTTTCTTCAGGGGTCAGAGTCCGGTAAAACGGATTCTCCTGTTCATCTGCCCTGTCCTGGGCACATCCGCTGGTGCCCGCCAGGACGAGCATCCCTATCAAAATCTGAATTTTCATATCTTATCTTTTTATTTACAATACAAGTCTATTTAAAATACAGGTATAATATACCTGTTACAAAAAAACAGGTAATTCATCACAGCCCGGTCACAAAAAAATAAATCTTCTGTAACATTTCTTATCTTAATGCATCTTTAATATAAACCGAACCATGTATATCCTGACCTTTAAGACCTCCCGTTCGAAATATTTCCAGAAGGGCCTGGATCTGGCCAGGGAACTCGGGGGTACCTGGGACGGGAATACCATGGTTTTGAAGATCCCGGAGAATGAACTGCTTGATGCCTATGACATGCTGTTGCCCCTGTTTCAGATCGTAAGTAACTGGTCATCCCTGAGGGCTTCATATAAGGGAAGGGAGGTGGATCCCTACCGGTTCATCCTGGTGATGCATTTTATCAGTGAATGCGCAGAGATTAGGAAAGAGGACCAGGAACATTGCTGGCTGATTTCCGGGGAAGAAGGCTGGGGATGCAAACGTATATCCCACATCATGTACCAGTTGCTGGGAGATGGAGAGTACAGGCAAAATAACAAATTCTGGTACAACTTCGGTCGCTTCAATGAGCATAATGACTGGGTCATTGACAAGGAGGAGCTATACCGGCGCCTCAGCAGTTTTGCAGAAGAGAAGGGATTGACCATCTGTCCCTATTTCAGGGACAGGGAGGTCCGAAAGGCTGTGGACAGTCTGCCTTCCACGATCGTACCTGACAACAAGTCGTTTCGCATCTATTATGAAGAGGAGTATTACCAGGGGAAAAAGGTAAAGATGCCGGTGAATATCCGACACATCCCAATTCCACCCGATAAGTATAAAAGACAGGATAGGAAGTACGACTCGGATGCCATCATCCCCATTAAGCACGAAACATTCAGAAAACTGCAAACGGATCCCCTGAAAGATCGTTTCTGGAAACTGTTTTCAAAGAACTGATTTGTATATTTCATCAAAGGTCCAGGGGGACCTTAATCCCGAGTAGTATCTGCAAACCGCGGTTTTTTACTGTGGATTCATCACCTTCGACGGTTTCTGAGTTAATGTTTGTCAGTCCGAAGGCATAACGAGTTTCTCCGAAAAAGATCAGGTTATTATACGGAACTTCAACTCCGGCCCCGATTCCCAGTCCAAGGTCAATTCCATTAATCTCATCTTTGTTACTTGAGCTGCTCCCGTCAGGAAAGACTACCTTGGACGAAGCCCGGAATCCCAGATTGGGACCCGCGATCACATAGGGTAAGACCGTCCCGCTGCTGAGCGCAATATTATATCTCAGGAAAACAGGAATATCAAAGTATAGTATTTTTAAGGAGAATGTTTCGTTGTCTTCAGTGACTTTCCCGCCCTTTTGCAGGAATACTGGCTCACCCTGAATTGCCAATCCATTGCCAAGCGGATAGGTTACCACACCGCCGAGTCCGAATCCAAGGTAGCTGGAGTACTCTTCACCGGTATTCTGCGATGCTACATTGAGCCCGGCAATGTTCAGATCAATAAATCCCCCGACGGTTAACTGTGCAGAAAGGGGAACAAGGGTGAAGATGCACAGGATGCATGCCAAAAAAATACTACTACGTTTCATTTGTCCTTGTTTTTCTTTGTCTCTATCGGACAAATTACTCCGTATCACTCAGACTGTCAATCAATTTAACATGCCTTTATGTTAAATATCCGTTAAAGGAAATAGTCCTGGTTTAAGATCTGACGTATCTTGACCGGGTTCAGGCCCTTCTCAGGCGCAGGGCATTCGAAATAACCGATACCGAACTGAAACTCATGGCTGCCGCCGCAATAATCGGACTCAGCAGGATTCCGAAGAACGGGAACAGCACACCGGCAGCAACTGGCACTCCGATTGAATTGTATACAAAAGCAAAGAACAGATTCTGTCTTATGT
>CAYRLP010000259.1:0-4942 GCA_964424935.1 uncultured Bacteroides sp. | reverse complement strand
TGACCGAAATAATAAGAGGTACTGCCCTGGTAAATGGCGATCAGGTCACCTTTGATAACGGCTATATGACCGAGTTAAATGGTGTTCCCTTGCCCAGTGCGGTGCCTGCTGTACGCGGTGCGGCCCTGGTGAACGGTGTTACAAATATCCGGGGCGCAGCACTTGTGAACGGACATGCGGTGATAGTTGAGAATGGAATTACCACTATAGACGGAGTTCCGGTTCCCAACGCAGGCATTGTGGAGGTCAACGGCATACCCGTGATCCGTGGATCAGCTCTGGTGAACAGCTCGACGATATCCAGGGGAGTGGCCCTGGTGAACGGACTGGAGGTGATTATTGAAAACGGGTTCCCAACGGGTCGCGGTGCCGCCCTTGTAAACGGATCACCCACACTCCGCGGCCTTGCGCTTGTGAACGGGATACCCATGCTGAGAGGATCTGCCCTGGTCAACAACCTGGAAATCAATGTGTATGACGGGGAGGTAACTGAGGTTTATGAGAATGGTGTGCTGGTAAATGACCTGAGTGTGAGCAGGGGACTGGCGCTGGTGAATGATGTTCCGCTGGTCAATGGCGGTGAGTTGCTCAGCAGGGGAACCGCCCTGGTGAATGGGATCCTGGTGCCCGATGAAGATGGGAACGGGGACGGCGAAGATGTGGTGAACCTGGAAAACATGAATTTCCTGGCGAGCGCGGCAGCCCTGGCAAACGGCCTGAATAGCGTAAGGGGACTTGCCCTGGTGAACGGGATCGAAGGTGAAGATGGAGAGGCACTGAGGCTAGCCGCCGGGACGATCCAGGATGACGGGTCCATTGTGTATGAAAGTTCGATCACAAGCAGGGGTCTTGCCCTTGTGAACGCTCTGAACTATGTGCGTGGAACAGCCCTGGTTAACGGCAGTCCTCTGGACCTCAGGGGAACCGCCCTGGTGAATGGGTCCACTGTTAACGAGAATTCCAACAGCGCGAGTATTCTGGTATTCGATGCCACGGAAATAGGAGATACCACTGAAAATGTGGGCTTCACTCCCGTAAGCTTTATCACCGGGACCACGGTGGGTCATCAGAAGATTGTTCCTGGTTTCTATGCCGCCAGCAATAAATATAATATAACCTACGGTCTTGGAACGCTGACCATTGAACCGGCCGAGCTGGCCATAACCGCAGATGACAAAAACAAGGTGTATGGCGAGGCGGATCCGGAACTGACCTACATGGATTCGGGATTGCTCGGAGAAGATACCATCGCAGGAGCACTCATCCGCGATGCGGGTGAAGATGTTGGGGAATATGATATCCTCCAGGGGAGCCTGAATGCAGGCGAGAATTATACCATTCTGTATGATTCTGCAACGTTCACCATTACCCAGCGCACGCTGGAGGTTGAGATAACAGCCGCTGACAAGGTCTATGACGGGACTACCACAGCCGCCACCACGGCCTTCGTGGAATACGGTCTGGTGGAAGGGGATGATATCGCCGTTTCTTCCGAAAACGGTCATTTCGAATCCAAAGATGTGGGAACGGATAAGCTGGTCACCGCCGATATAACGGTTACAGGCGCAGATGCTCCAAACTACCTGGCCAATGTAACTGCTGATACCACGGCTGACATTACCGCCCTGAGCATAAACGTTTCGGCTGTAGAAGACACCAAGGTATACGACGGGACTAACAGTTCCGCTGCTATGCCTGTCGTGGATCCCCTGGCCGGGGGAGATGAAATCAGCAGCGGCCCCGTACAGGTATTTGACAATAAAAATGCCGGAACGGGGAAAACCTTATCTGCAAGTGGTCTGGTAATCGATGACGGGAATGGCGGAAACAACTATTCAGTCAGCTACTTGGATGTGAGTACAGGGGTTATTACCGCGCTCCCGATTAATGTTACGGCAGTCACAGACAGCAAGGTATATGATGGGACCACCAGTTCGGATGAGTCACCCGTTATAGATCCTTTAATGGTTGGGGATGTGGTATCCACGGATCCTGTACAGGTATTTAACAACATGAATGCAGGCACCGGAAAAACCTTAACTGCGAGCGGTTTACTTATTGATGACGGAAATGCAGGCCTGAATTACGTGGTGACCTATGTGGATGACCATACCGGGGAAATAACTCCCAGACCCGTGACAGTGACTCCGACGGATCCCGTACATCTGGGAAGGAGATCCCCTGCCGGTTGTTGCCTTTATCTACAATGGCTGGATATCCGGCGATACAGGGAACGAGGGGTACACGGTCCTTCGGGATACGGATGGTGTGGCCTACGATCCTTCTTCAGGTGAGTCGGCGGGTACCTATACCGTAACACCCACTCCATTCAACAGTAATTACCTGTTTACGCTTGAGACGGGTGTGTTATATGTGAATCCAAACGATAACAACACCAAGGCTGTGAAGCCGATACTGAATTGCATCCAGGAGATCAGTGAAAATTATTACGTGGCCAATTTTGAGTATAAAAATGATAACGACGATGCCATCTATATACCCGTGGGGCCCGATAATTTGTTGACAGGAAGCGGGATCGACTGGGAGAATTCGGATCCGCAACCCACCCTGTTTGTTCCGGGAGGGGGATCATTCCATGTATTCTTTGATGGTTCAGGAATTTCATGGGATCTCAGTACGTTCGATAAATTGCAGAAGGTACGCATGGGGGCCAATGCCAGCTCGAGTTCCACCAAATGTACCGGGAACCAGAAGTCGGCTTCGGTTTCAGCGTCGGCCGAAGATATGGAGCTGGATCCGGATCTGCTGGAGGTCTATCCCAATCCGGTGACGGATAAGGTGCATCTGACCATGAAGGGGATCGAGAACTACAAGCAGATCCGGTTGTATGATTTCGGGGGCCGATCCTATCCGATCACCTCCATCGACAAGCGTACAAATAACCTGGAGATTGATATGGAAACCCTGTCGGCCGGACATTACATGATACAGATTGTGATGGAGGACCGCTTCCGGGTGGTGCAGATCATAAAGCAATAAGTTTTGGGGAAGGAGGTACTTAGCAAAAGTAAGTGCTGAAATGGGAAAAAGGGGGATTCATGCGGATCCCTCTTTTTGATCAAGGGCCCGAACCATTCTTCCGGCGCGTTGTTATGATTAGCATATCGGAAGACAAACAGTGTTCATGATCAGAACGTTAAGGAATTGAGAAGACTTAGACCATATTACGTACTGCTCTTTCTGTTCTGGGCAAGCACGGCTCTGCCACAGGACCTACAGGTGGACAGCCTGAAAGCAGTATTGAACGGTCTGGGCCAGGACACACTCAGGGTGAATACACTGAATGAGATTGCCAATGCCATCCACAGATCACAACCGGACGAAGCTATCCGATATGCCGATGAAGCAAGGAGTCTAGCCGAACAGTTAAGCTATCCCAGGGGAGAAGCGCTGGCCGATAAGAACCTGGGACTGGGATACACCATGCAGGGCGAATTCGCCGAAGCATTGAAATACTGGGAACTTTCGCTGGACATTTACAGGGGATTGGGAGACAAACAGATGATCGCCAATTTACAGGGCAATATGGGGGTCATATATTATAACACTGGCAAGAATGTAGAAGCCATTGAGAACTATTTGCCTGCCCTGAAACTCGCGGAAGAACTTTCCGACAGCACACGGCTCGGCACCCTCCTGCTGAATATCGGGGTGGTCTATGCGGAACAACCGGGCACCCTGGATTCGGCCATAAACTACTACCGCCGGGCCATTGATATCGGGGAGATAGTGGGTGACCAGCATATAGTCGGCCTAAGTACCATGAACCTGGGACAGGTCCTGATGGAGAAGGAGGAATACGATACGGCGCTTTACTATCTTGAGAAATCACTGACTATCCTGACAGATGACATAGATATCTCCACTGCACTCAGTCTTATCGGCATTATTTATTCGGAGAGCGGAGATTATCAGAAGGCACTTACCTATCACCAGGATGCCCTCGAAATGGCAAGAAAATCAAATTTGCAGATGCAGGTTGTACAGATCCTTATGGGACTTGCTAACACGTATGAGAATATGGATAATCCAAGGAAAGCCATCAGAAATTATAAGGAAGCTGTAACAATCGCCGAAGAGACCGGACTGGACCTGGAACGGTCAAATGCCTACGAGGGACTGGCCACCAACTATGCAGAGATAGGGGATACCAGCAATGCCTATCACTATCTGGCGCTTCAGAATGAGATCGAGGATGTTGTCCGCCAGATTGAGTCGGATAATCGAACCACCGATCTGATCAATAACTACCAGATGGAGAAGAAGCAGAGCGAGATTACCCTCCTGCAGCAACAGGCTCAGATCGACGAGTTGAAAGGCAAACGGCAGCGGGGGATTACCATAGGGATCGGGGTCTTCGGTCTTTTGATCCTGGCTCTTGCAGGCGGACTCTACAGCCGGATGCGGTTCATACGGAAAACCAACGAGAAGATCAATGCCCAGAAGCAGCAAATCACCGACAGTATTGCCTATGCACAGCGCATCCAGTCGGCCATCCTTCCTTCGGAGGAATCGATGAACTCGCTGCTGCCCGAACACTTTGTGCTCTACCGGCCCAAGGACATTGTGAGCGGGGACTTTTACTGGATCAAGGAGGTACAGGACCACCTGGTGATCGTGGGGGCCGATTGCACCGGCCACGGGGTGCCCGGGGCATTTATGAGCGTGCTCGGGATTACCATGTTCAATGAACTGATCGGTGACCGGTGTTTTGATGCACCGGGGGCCATCCTGGACCGGCTCAGAGAGAAAGTGAAACAGATGCTGGTGCAGCAGGGAAACGGGGATGAGCAGAAGGATGGCATGGACCTGGCCATTGCCGTCTATAACAAAAACAACCGGGAGCTCCATTTTTCCGGGGCCAATAATCCCCTCTACATTATCCGCAATAAGAACGGTTCCGAGCAGAAGGACCTGGAAC
>CAYRLP010000258.1:0-4946 GCA_964424935.1 uncultured Bacteroides sp. | reverse complement strand
GAAAATAGCTGAGTTGCTGGAGTGTCGCGGGATCCGGTTCCGTTCATTCAAGGACCAGGTCATCTTTGAAGAAGGGGAGGTGCTCAAACAGAATGGCAGCCCATACACGGTTTTTACCCCTTACAAGAAAAAATGGCTGGAAAAATTCCGGGAAGGATCTTCCCTCTCGGTCACCGGAGAAGCGAATAATGGGTTTCTGCCTGGTTCCGGATCCTTTCCCCGTCTGGAGGCGCTGGGATTTCAGTCTTCGGCCCTGCACGTTCGACCCTATGATCTATCACGGATGGCGGATTATCATGAACTCCGTGATCAGCCGGCGGCCGATGCCACCAGTCACCTTTCTCCCCATCTGAGGTTCGGGACCGTAAGCATCAGGAAGATCATTGCCGGGTTGGGCCCATCGGATGAAGTATTTCTGTCCGAATTGATCTGGAGAGAGTTTTTCATGCAGATCCTGTTTCATTTCCCGAAGGTGGTGAACCAGAATTTCCACCCGAAGTACAACGGGATCAAATGGAAAAACGATCAGGGGGATTTCCAGCGCTGGTGTAAGGGCAAAACGGGATATCCCATGGTGGATGCCGGCATGCGACAGCTGAATGCAACAGGAACCATGCACAACCGGGTGCGGATGGTAACAGCCAGTTTCCTCTGCAAACACCTTCTGGTGGACTGGCGCTTAGGAGAAGCCTATTTCGCTTCCAGACTGCTGGACTACGAACTCTCCTCCAACAACGGCAACTGGCAGTGGGCGGCGGGAACAGGATGCGATGCGGCCCCCTATTTTCGGGTCTTCAATCCCACGGAACAGTTGAAACGCTTTGACCCGGATCAGGAATATGTGCGTAGATGGATCCCCGAATACGGAACCCCGGCCTACCCGGATCCCATGATTGAACACGGGTTTGCCAGGGAACGGGCACTGTCCACCTATAAGGAAGGGATCAGGAATTACCTGCCTGAAGGATAGGCCATCCCACTCCGACCCCCCTGGTTTTTAAGATGTAGAATTTCGGAAAGCTGACTTTGAAGTGCTTTCCCGTCACAGGGCTTCAGGGCCATGTTGTTCAGAACCGTACCTGCAGAGTCGATGATCATGAACTGGGGGATCCTGGGGATGAAGATCTTCTGGTCGATCAGGTCACGCTGCAGCTCTTTGTTGAGCCGTACATGGTACCCGTAGAGTCTGTTTTCTCTGATGAAATCGAAATACTGGCTTTCTTCGATATCCATATCCGAGTTCAGGAAGAGTATCTGTATGCCGTTGGATTCAAGAAACGGGCGCAGGCTGTCGTAACAGGTAAATTCTTCCAGGCAGGGTCCGCACCAGGTGGCCCACCGATCCACATATATGTCATTTCGGGGCAGGCGCTCCTGCAGGTCGGCAAAGGTCTCCACCGGAGCATCCTTATCCAGGATGTAGATCCCGGGGGACAGTTTCCAGCCGTTGTTATTATCGCAACTGACTGCCAGGACCAGAAAGAGAATGAGAAGAACCAGTTTTCTCATACCTGGTCCCTACTCTTTGCCGGATATTTCCTGGTAGATGGAGGTGACCAGGCGGGATTCGCCTTCGTCGAAATAAGTCAGAACCTTTTCCAGGTCCAGGTTCTGTTCCATCAGTTCTTTCACTTTTTCCTGCCGCTCCTCCATAGCCTTTATGTGGGCAACCAGTTCTTCCCTTCCGGCCGGGGCACTGTGGCCGCTGATAAATAGATCCGCGTCCAGGTTGTCCAGGATCCGGGAGAGGGTCTGCACATAGTCAAAGGAATTTCCCTCTTTGTTGGAATGGATCAGCTGGGGCCTGTCCGTGAAGAACAGATCGCCTATGAATGCTACCTTTTCATCCGGTACATATACAATAATATCTCCCGCCGTGTGCCCTTTGCCATAATAGTGCAGCTCCACTTTATCCTTTCCCAGCCAGAGATTCAGGTTTTCATCGAAGGTGATGGAGGGGGTGAAGGGATAATTGGCCGGTTCGTCCCAGTCAGAAGGCCGTCCGAAGTTCTCCTTGAAGAAATCATCGCGGCAGTTCTCATGAGCCACCACGGTGACCGATACCGGAAAATAACGGTTCCCCATGATGTGGTCGCCGTCACTGTGGGTATTCACCAGATAAAGAATGGGTTTCTGTGAAACGGACCGGATGGCTTGCAGTGATTGCTCTACCGACGCTTCATCCATTTTGGAATCGATCACTACGATACCAGTTTCACAGAGGATCACCCCTCCGTTGGCACCGCTGCCCCCATTGATCTGGTAGGTTCGGTCGGTGATCTTCTGCAGACTGACCGGTTCGGTCTCCCTTTGCTGGGCATGAAGTGCAGCCACAGCAAACAGAAGAAAGATGACTGTTTTCGTTTTTTCAAAGGTTTTCATTGCTGTCTGTATTCGGTGGTTAGGACCATTACTGCAGCACAATTTAAGCAAAATGAGACAATCCCTGGATTTTGTTTTATATTTAAGTGCATGGCTGTTAAAATTGAAAATTCATTTAACATGCCCCTGAAAACGCTGCTTCACAAAATCATCCTGCCGGGCTGCCTGCTGCTGGCCATCACCACCGCCCAGGGACAGCAGACCTGGTTTGCGGATGGGTATCATGGCGGAATTTACGGTCATTATCCCATGTGGCAGGATAGTTTTATGGTTGAAAAACTGCAGGAAAACCCTCAGTGGAAGATCAACCTTGAGATTGAACCGGAAACCTGGGATTCCATGAGTGTGAAGGATCCGGAAAACTTCAGGCGACTCCAGGAATATTTTGAGGAGGAAGGCCGGTTTGGCCGCATGGAGTTCGTGAATCCGGCCTATGCGCAACCCTATTGTTATAATATTTCGGGAGAGAGTATCATCCGGCAGTTCCACTACGGGATGGAAAAGATAAGACAGTACTTTCCTCATGCTGTTTTCCGGACCTATTCGGTGGAAGAGCCTTGCTTTACCAGCGGCCTGCCCCAGATCCTGAAGGGCTTCGGTTTCGAGTACGCGGTCCTTCGCAACCCAAACACCTGCTGGGGAGGCTACACGAGCGCATTCGGGAGGGACCTGGTGAACTGGATCGGACCGGACGGGACTTCCATACCGGCTGTTCCAAGGTATGCCTGTGAGGAACTATCTGAAGTCAATACCTACTCAACCGCTTCCAGTACCCATTCAGAGGAATTTATCACAGCCTGTTTTGCCGACGGGATCAGGTACCCCGTGGGGATGTGCTTTCAGGATGCCGGATGGCAGTCGGGTCCCTGGCTGGGAAATGCAATTAAAACCTTTTATCGGTCCATGGCCTATACCAACTGGACCGGCTATATGGAAATGATTAAAGATCAGGTGAAACCATTGGACTGGGCCTTTTCACTGGAAGATGTCAAACCTGGACTGGTCTGGGGAGCACAGGTCCTGCAAAGGCTGGCACAGGAGATCCGCGTGAGTGAGAATCGTTTATATATGGCCGAGAAGCTGGCAGCCCTTGATTATGTATACCACGGGGTAGAATGGCCCTCCGACGATTTTGCGGAAGCCTGGAGGACCCTGATGCTGGCTCAGCACCACGATTGCTGGATCGTGCCATACAATGGAACACCAGGAGATACCTGGGCGGATAAGGTGACCCGCTGGACCCATGCCTCCAATCGGATTGCGGATGAAAAGATGAACCGGCTCTTTGAACAGGGAGACACTACCACAGACAGGTACATCCGGGTATTCAATACCCAGGGATCGGTCCGGACCGGTCTGGTGGTACTCCCGCTGCCGGGAGGGTTGAAACAAGGCAGTTTCAATATCTATAATATACGAGGAGAAAGGTGTCCCTGCCAGGTCTCACTGAATCCGGATGGCTCCGGTATATTACAGTTTGAAGCCCGGGTACCTGCCCTGGGATATACTACATTTGAGGTAAAAGAAGAACTGCAGCAGGGCTCGAAGCCTGCTGCCCTTTTCAGGGACGGGATCCTACACATCGAAACCGTTTATTACTCTGCTGAAATCGATCCGGCCAGGGGAGGGACCATAACCGGCCTGCTGGATAAGAAAAACGGAAAAAGGCAGCTGGTGGAAACGGGGAGGGCCCTGAACAACCTCCGGGGCTACTTTTTTATGGAAGGAAAGTTTCATGAGAGCGCAGACTCCCCAGCCGAGGTTACCGTCATGGAAGACGGCATGCTGTTTGTCAGGGTACAGGTGGAAGGCCGGATATACGGCAGCCCGTACCGTCAGCAGATCACCTTCCATAAGAACAATCCCCGCATTGATTTTGATCTGTTCATTGACTGGACAGGACTGCCCGGGATCGGGGCATACGACCAGCGCTTCAACTATGTTCCGGCAGAACGGAAAAAAGCATTTTACAATGATCAATACAAACTTCATCTTCAGTTTCCCCTGAACGGGCTAGGTGAAAGGCTGTTCAAGAATGCACCCTTTGATGTTTGCGAGAGCAGGTTGGAGAATACCATTTATTCGAGCTGGGACAGCATCAAGCACAATGTCATTTTAAACTGGGTGGATGTAAGCAATGCAAGCCTGGATTATGGTGTGGCCCTGTTTGCAGACCATACTACCAGCTACCTGCATACGGAGGATCTTTCCCTGGGTTTGACTGTTCAATTTGTCGGAAAAGGCCTGTGGGGAAGGAATTATATAATCGACGGTCCCACTCGAATGAAATATGCACTATTCCCCCACCCGGGGGACTGGGAGCAGGGTATGGTAGGGGCCGCAAGCATTGCCTGGAACCAGCCGCTTATGGGACGTTTCGTCGAAAACCGGGGTGAGCCTCCGGAGCAAACACTGCTGGAGCTGACCGGCGGGAACCTGGAACTTTCTTCACTATCCATGGGAGGAGATGATCTTTTGGTCCGACTGTTCAACACTTCTTCGGAAGGGGAGGATCGGGAGATTTTGTGGAACTGTGAAGCAGACGAGATTCTGAAGGTGGATCT
>CAYRLP010000257.1:0-4952 GCA_964424935.1 uncultured Bacteroides sp. | reverse complement strand
CCTGCTTATCGAAGGGATCCACGATTTTCAGGAGGCGTTCCAGGGAGTGGTGGTCCTCTTCGTTAAAATCAGTGGCGTAGAGTATGTTGAGCCTATTGAAATCCTCCGGGGATACAGGTCCCGGAATGGCGTATACGGGAACCTCCAGGCCGCTGACTATGGAATTGGCCAGTCCGGCCAGAACACTACTTGAATCCTCCCTTCTTCCAACGGTACCCAGAACAATGAAATCCGGTTTATACTTATTGCTGATCCCCTTGATATTATCGATGATATTACCCATGGCCAGCGTTGAATGGATGCTGATTTTCTTCATTCGCTGCAGATCCATATAGGCTTTCATTTTGTATGTGAAATCGAGAATTCCGGTTTTTGCCTTCTTTTCATTCTCCTTGATGGTGTTTCTCTGATAATCCAGGTAGGTGGCCGATTCTTTAATCCTCAGGTCACTGATCGGGTCCGGATACACATGAAACATTTTAATCTCGGCATTGATCTTCTGAGCAAGATACATGGCGTAATGGCATGCATATTCGGAACCTTTTGAAAAATCGGTGGGCACCAGGATCCTGCGTGGAATGCTGGCTGGTTCGATCTTTTCAATATCCATTCCATATTCATCCTTGATCCGCAGCATGATCCGGATGGCCCGTTCCACATCCTCCTCCTTCACCTGGACCCGGACTTCTTCCCATTCTCCTCCGTTGGTGCTGACGACGGCAAAAAAACAGTCGATGTCCTCGTTCTCCAGTTTTTCCTTCAGAAAACAGGCGGTTTTCGACTTATCATACGTGGCAAGTGTAACAAGTGTAGGCATGGCAGTAAGTATTGGTTAAGGTGCTCTATTAATTAGATCGACAGAGCGCCTTATTTGTTTACTCTCTATGCTCAAATTTAAAGTGAACTGCTGACAATTTCAATATGCTGGTGGATCAGGATCCGAAATTGTAGCTAAGTTTCAGGGTGCTTAAGATTCCGGGTGACCGCCGTTCGAAGTACTGGTCTGTTGCTTTGTAGGATTTGTAGACCAGCTTGACCTCCTCGTTCAGGATGTTCTCCACCTTGATGCCCAGCGTCACGCGCTTGGACTTACCCAGTTTGACTGAAGAGTTAAAGTTCAGGCTGTGAAAAGGTTCCACGAAAATATCCGGCCGGTCGGCAACCCCGACATACTCCAGCGTGGATCCCTGCACGTTGTAGTACAACCCTGCTTCAAAACGCTCGAAGAATCCATTTTCTCCGCCGTTATAGGCAATTCCTCCATTCACCAGATAGGGGGACTGGCCGGCCATATTCCGGTACCGGTCGATGGTCTGACCGTCCCTGGCGTTATCCACCCTGGATTCGTATTCGGTATCACTCATTTCAATGCTGGAGCGGTTCAGGGTGACATTTACGTTCAGGCGCAGGCCGGAAATAGCCTCAGAAATGAATCCCATGCTCTGCCTGATTTCCAGCTCCAATCCGTAGGATTGTCCATCCCCCACATTCCGGGGCTGGAAGGCCCCCACCTGCTTGGTGTACTGTACGATCTCAATGGGATTTTTAAAGGTCTTGTAAAACGCACTGAGTGAAAGCAACTGTCCCTGGGCTCCGAATTTCTCCCAGCGCAGGTCAACATTCTGAATATCGGTGCTTACCAGGTTTCCGTCCCAGTACACCACACCCCCCACGTCGTCGGCGTCTTCATGGAAGGAGCCGATAAAGGTATTTCCGGTGATGGGGTCATAAATCTCTGCGTAGGAGAGTTCCTTGAAGGACGGCCGGGCAATGGTCTTGGTATAGGAGAGCCTCAGATTCTGCTGCTCCGTTAGCTGGTACAGGAGGTTCAGAGAAGGAAAAATACCAAGGTCATTCAGGACCCGCTCATTGTTCAGTACATTGATGTTCAGCTGATCGGAACCGGTGTAATACTGCATGTAGTTTTCCAGCCTTACCCCGAGAATGGCCTTCAGATTGGCCAGCACGGGTAGTTCTGTGGATATATAGCCCGCTGAATTTATAGAGTATGCATCGTATTGATTGGGATTGTGTGGAATGAAGGGGGTTTCATAGGTGGTTCCCATGCCCAGATCCCCATCCTTGATCCAGAGGTTTTTTTCCCAGAACAGCTCGTCCGGATCCCCGGTCAGGGGATATTCCCCCCGTGGATTAATGGCAAAATTACGGATGATGTACTCCCGGTACTTGTAAGTGGTCAGCACCCCGAAATGAAGTTTCGAATCCCTTTCACGGAATTTGAATCCCTTGGTGAAGTCTACCAGGCCCGTGGTGTTGATTTCGTCCAGGTCCCTCCAGATCCGCTCGGGGAATCCCACTTCGGTCCCGATCCTGTAGGAATTGTCATCCAGGACTTCATACCTGGTAAACCGGACATCCGGATCTGAAAGATTGGAGTAGGTGGCTGCCAGCTTCCAGTTAATGTTCAGGTTCCGCTGAGTTTTTGAATGCGTACCATCGATGAGCAGGTGGCTCAGGGAGCGTTGGCTGTAATCCAGTCCGTACTGGATGGATACGAAGTCCGAACCCTGATCAGAACCGATAAAATCGAATTCTCCCGCTTTGGATTCACCGTTCTGAATGTGCAGCAGGTTCACCCGGTACCTGGAGGTATGTGTTTTAATGGAAAAGCCTGCAAGACCGCTGAGCAGTACCGTATTTACGCCGTAGCTGCCGATCTGATATTCCCGTCGGTTCATTTCATAAATACTGGATTCGGAAAGCCCGTACTTTCCGCTTTCCGCTTCCGTATAGAACTCGGTATTGTTCTTATAGTCCAGGGAGAAGTTGTATCCTATGGTTACTTTTTCTTTCGGTTTCTGATTTCCATAGGAGAATCCCATGCTGAAGTCGGCCAGGCTCATGGTTTGCAGGGTGGCCATGGTGGGATTGAAACTATGAAGAATCTCCCTGTACCGGATTCCTGCTTCCCCATTCGGATTCCCAACGGCTTCAGCAAACTGGGGGATGTTCTCTGTTACGGGTATGGCCCTGGTACCGTCATCGAAACCAAGAAAGTCCAATTTGCCGCCTTTGTAAGTGAGGTAATCGTTGTTAAAATGCATGTCGGGATTGTACCCTATTCCCAGGGAAACGTTTCCCTGCTTCTTTTCGGGAAGATCCTTGATCTCAATGTTAACAGCTCCTCCTGTGAAATCGGCAGGGAGTTCCGCGCTGAATGTTTTGCTGACAATAATGTTGTTGATGACGCTGGTCGGAAAAATATCCATCCGCATGGTGTTCCGGTCCGGATCCAGTCCGGGGATGTCCACTCCGTTCAGCAGAGATTTTGTATACCGGTCGCCGAGTCCCCGCACATACACATATTTCCCCTGGGAGACGGAAACACCCGGAACCCGCTTCATGGCCCCCGCCGCATCGCTGTCCCCGATCCGTTTTATGGAAGCTTCCGATATTCCATCGATCACGTTGGGGGATTTGTGCTTCATGGAAATCAGCGCAGTCTCCGTGTTGCGGATGGCACTGGCGGTAATGGTTACCTCCGTCAGGGAGATGGTCGCTTCCTCCATCCTGATCTCTCCCAGGGAGGTGACTTCACCGGGTTTGACTTCCACATCGGTAATCATCATCGTCTCATAGGAGATAAATGAAATCCTCAGGGTGTAGGTCCCGGAAGCAGCACTCAAGTTGAATTTACCCTCCAGGTCGGTAATAGTCCCCGTAGTGGTCCCTTCCAGAAATACCGTAACCCCCGGAAGATATTCCCCGGTTTCGCCGTCAAACACGATTCCGCGGATGTATCCCGATTGGGAATAGCCAAGGACAGACATCAGGGAAAGAAAAAGAATGGGAATAAATTTCAAACGCATTTTAATTGAATATATACCTTAATAAAAATAAAAGGAGCACGTGGCCATAGAACCACGTGCTTGGAAATATATAGTTGATTTGCTAATTATTACAGGTCATCAAGTGCTCCGGATAGTGCGGCCCAGGACCAGCCCGAAAACTGGGTCAGATCCGCACCGACGGTGTTTGCACCGGCTGCAACAACAGTCACACTGGCATCGGTGCCTTTCATGAAAAAGTCGCTAGCATCCAGGGTATCCGAAGGAACAGTCAGTTCAATGCTGGAAAGTGTAAGATCCGCGGGATTGTCATCAAAATCCTGACCGGGAGTTACATCGGTAAAATAGATGTGGTTCATATCCACGAAAGAGTTACCAACGGTTCCGGCAGGACCTTTGTCATCCAGGTCGGCCAATCCTTCTGCATCTCCGGCAATGACGGATCCATTCTTAATGGTGTGCATTTTGTTGAAATCGCCTTCTCCTCCATCCAGTTCGAAACACTCATCACCGGGATTCACGATCACAAAATTATCCAGGGTGCCTTCCCAGGCCTGGTCGGTATCGATGGCATCGTCTCCGGTATTCCAGACCACCACGTTCTTCACGTTGACGGCTCCACCGAACCACTCAATGCCATCATCCTGGTTGGAAACAATCTCTATGTTTTCAATCACGGTTCCGGAACCTACCCCTCCGAGGGTGAGGCCGTTGATCTCGTTTCCTTCTCCGATATTGGCACCTCCATGACGAATGGAGATATATTTGATCACACCTGAATTATCTGCAGCGTTGTCTCCTCCGTACAATCCATTCTGATCGGAAGCAGGAATTCCTTCGATCTGTACGGAAGCCGCATCAGCAGAAATAGGAGCACTGCCCAGAACGATCAATCCGCCCCATAATCCATTCAGGGTGGGATCCAGGTTCGGGCTTTCGATATCACCGGGCTCGATCTCATCAGCAACCGAGGTGAAAATAATGGGTTGGGTAGCGGTTCCTTCGGCCATCAGGGTTGCACCTCTGGCAACCAGAAGAGCGGTGGCGTTGGGACCCGTTCCGGCTTCACCTTTAATAATGACTCCGGGCTCAATGGTCAGGGTGACTCCTGACAGGACGGCGATCCGTCCCCCCAGCTGATAT